>NZ_FMMP01000007.1:0-300000 GCF_900095725.1 Cellulosilyticum sp. I15G10I2 | reverse complement strand
CAAAGTGACCCTTTACTTAATGCTTCAAAGGCAAAGTCAAGAGAATCTTCTTGTAAAGCACAGAATTCACCAACATTAATAATAATTTTTTTAATACGGCTCATAGCATTATTTGCAGCATATTCTTTGGCGATTTCAAGAATATTATAGACAATTGATACCTCATGCATAGGTTTTCACAACTTTCTTTAGAAATTCTAAAATCTCTTTGCAAATACTTTCAAAATGATTTTGTAATACAGGAGATAATTCAAGTGAAAAGTCTATTTTATCAATCTCAATACCTATGAGACAGCCATCTATATAAGGATATTCGAGCCTAAGCGTTTTCAGTAATGTTATTTCGTGAGAGGACTGCGAATGGGTTATAAAACATTCACAGTCTGAAAAAGGAATATAACTTACAGTGCCAGGCGTTATATTTAAATAAGTACTGTCAATAATAATGACAAAATCACTTGTATCAATACAATCTAAACAATAGAGGTAATCCATTTCACCTATAATGCCATCTATATGAGGAGATAACATTTTTATACTAGGAAGAAGTTTTTCTAACACTTTTACCCCTATGGCATCATCACAAAGTAATATGTTTCCTATTCCGAATACTTTAATCATCTAGATAATCTGAATTGTTAAAGGAGCATGACGATCACTTGTAACATGAGCTGCACAGTTTAGACAAGGATCGAAGCTTCTAACAATTCTTCCTATTTCAACGGGGTTAAGTGGGTCTGCAATAGGGGTACCCATAAGCGCCTCTTCAGCAGCACCCCGTATGTTATTATTATCCTTCGGAGACATATTCCAATTAGATGGGGGGATAAGTTTATAGCTTTTAATAAGTGCATCTTCGATTTCAACAAAGTGCATAAGAGTACCCCTGGCAGCCGCCACTATGCTCATGCCACTTGCCGTTTGAGGGATTTCCCAGCGTCTTTGCATGGCCGGTTCAAGTCTTAAGATTTCAAGAAGCCCTTTCATAACTTCACAAATTTTTTGCGTTTCGAGAGCTCTTGCAATATTACGATCCATAGCAGAGGTACCACGTGTATAGATTCCGCTAATATACATTCGTGCTAGAGGCCCTACCTCCATAGCATATCCCCTATATCTTGGTGCAGTTACCCAAGAGTATGCGTCGGGTTTATCAGCATTAGGTGTAAATGCATCGTTGCCAGGAGGAATAATATCATTAGGTGCGTCAAGCCATGTATATCTAAGACTTTCTAAGATATTAGCCGTATCTAAGGGCTCAAGCTCATCGTCAATAAGTACGCCGCCCAAGGTATATGTAATAGGAAAATTATCTTCTGCAAAAAGTCTTTCAGATAGAAAGTTCTTATAACTATCACCAAGTTGATAGTAGTCATTATAGTAGTCAGCGATAGTAAACATATTAGGTATAAGGACTTCATCAACAAAAACTGAGATTTCATTTAGGATAGACCTTACATCATTATATTGCATAATAGAAATATTTGTCGTAGTACCCCCAACAAAAATGCCGTGAGGATGAGGCGCTTTACCTGCTAATACAGCAATCGCGGTATGGGCCTTTCGACTAAAAGGAAGAGAAGCATAATAATTAGCAGCTAGTCTGGTGTTAACTTCTCTTGGAAGCCTAAAGTCTGAGGTAGCAGGACTTGTTTTTTGCAAAGGATTTACACCTTCTAAATTAACATAGTCAGGTAAAACAAATTGGTACATATGCCGAATATGATTTTGTAAAAGCTCGAAGCCATTGGCAAGCTCTCGCACTATGATGCCATTAACAGAAGGGGTAACGCCTAACGCAGCTTCCAACGCTAGAGTAGAGGCAAGGGTATGATGAGTCGAGCATATACCACATGTTCTAGCTGTAAGATAGGGCATATCTAAAGGTGGTCTTCCTCTAAACATATCCTCAAAACCTCTAAATTGCATACCACTGCTTCTAGCATCCACAACTACATTATTTTCTATTTCTACACTAATTTCTAGAAGGCCGCTTACTCTAGAGATCGGATCAATTTTAATTTCTGTTCTTGCCATTTTTTCACCCCCTTTAATACCTTATAAAAGGTTCCATAAGATCGGGAAATCCAAAGCCTGCACATCCGATACAATTAGTATTAGTTCCTATAGGCCAATTATCACTTTCATTCCATCTTGTAAGAGGACAAGTTGTTCTTGTAATAGGACCACGACATCCTAGTTTAAACATACATTCGGGCTGGCCATATTCAGTAGCAAAAATACCATAATCAAAGAATGATCTTCTTGGACAACGCTCGTGGATTGTAATACCATAAAAAGTTTCAGGCCTATTTAGCGTATCAAGTTCTGGCATTCCAAAGTTTATAATGTGTGCAATGGTCCCTAGTATCCAGATGGGATTAACAGGGCAGCCAGGTACATTTATAATAGGCAGGTCTATAAGCTGGTCTAAGCGGACAGCTTGAGATATATTAGGCCTTGCAGAAGTGGGACCTCCAAAAGATGTACAAGTTCCAGCGGCTATAATATAACTGGCTCTTGGAACAATTGTTCTAACAGCATCAAGAGCAGTTACTATTTCGCCATTATAATTAGCAATGACGGCGTAGCGCCCATCAGACCTAAGAGGTATAGCGCCACTGACAATAAACAAATAGGGTTCATCAGTATTGATTGTATCTAATATACGCTGATAGGCAGCTTCACCTGAATCAGCCATAATACTATTAAAAAAAGTCATATTAACCATATCGGTTAAGAGGTCTACGAGTCCTGGATTTTCCCCATCTAAAAGAGCAATAATTTCTCCAAAACATCCAGAGGTTTCAAGCCAAATACAGTTAAGTTTCTGGGAAATGCCTTGTCTTATATTGTCTATAGCCATATTAATATAATTCATTGGAATATGTGGTTTACTGCTAGGTAAAGGACAATTTATATTATTCACAATGCACCTTCCTTTAAATCTGGCTCATTCTGCCTACAACAGGAAATACTTTAGCAATATGGCTTAAGATGCTGCTGCGGTTATTAGGCAGCTTATATGTGAGATCTTCACCTACATACAATCCAAAGTGATTGTTGCGTAGCCAGGAAGGATTCTTTGTTGCATCAAAGACTATACCATAAATGGGTATATAGGTCGGATGACCGTTCTTACCATTATAGTAGTTTTCAAGTTCGTAGAAAGTAAAAAATCTATTCGGTATAGAAAAAGGAAGTGCATTATCTAGCGGTATCGTAGTATCCGTTGTAGGTGCCATAGGACTGCCAGGAGTCGTAGGAGAGCCAGGAATCGTAGGACTCCCAGGAATTACAGGACTGACAGGAATGCCAGGACTTCCAGGAATTGCAGGGATGCCGGGAATTATAGAACTTCCAGGAATCGCAGGACCGCCAGGAGATATAGGACTTCCAGGAATCAGTGGGCTGCCTGGGATCGTTGGACTTATAGAATTACCAGGAGTCGTAGGAGCACCAGGGATTGTAGGTGAACTAGGAGTCATAGGAGCACCAGGGATTGAAGGCGAACCAGGCGTCGTAGGAGCACCAGGGATCGAAGGCGAACCAGGAGTCATAGGAGCACCAGGGATCGAAGGCGTACCAGGAGTCATAGGGCCTGGTAGTATAGGGCTTCCGGGAGTCAGTGGCGTTTCAGGAATAACATCAGGGATCATAGGAGTTGTAGGAGTGTCTGGGATCATAGGGCCAGGAGTTAGTGGACTTATAGGAGTCGAAGGTGTACCAGGGGTCATAGGAGCACCGGGGATCGAAGGCGTACCAGGGGTCATAGGAGCGCCAGGGATTGTAGGAGCACCAGGGGTCATAGGAGCACCAGGGATTGCAGGCATACTAGGACTTGTAGGGATTAGCGGAGGTGTAGGAGGTACAGGGGTCATAGGAGCCCCCGGGATTGTAGGCATTCCAGGAACCGTAGGACTTAAGGGAGAGGTCGGATCCATAGGAATAGGTAATGGCTCAAATGATTCATCAGGAGATGATTCTAAGGAACCTACAGGCGGCAATATACGCATTAAGTCAGCGGGGTTGTGATAACCACATGCTCTAGCTCCTGGAGTTACATCAGTCCCAGCCAATAATCCAAAATGAGTCCCACCTCCCCAAGTGGCAATATCACTGACATCAAAAACAATGCCATTAAAAGCTACGTAACTAGGGTTGCCCCCTAATCCATTGTAACTAGTTGCTAACTCCTCCGGTGTAAAAATCCTATCTGGAATAATAACATCACTAGGAACAGCCGGCGGCGTTAGAGATGGAACCGTAGGTGTAGGACTTGGAGGCGGTATGTTACCTGGAGGCGCTATAGGCAGTTGATTATTTGGGGGAAGCTGTCGACGAACAGGGTATCTTAATTTATTAGTATTACGCGTAGAGGCTCTAAGTTGTAAAAAAGCTTCTTCTAGGTCCATAATCTGTTGTTCGTAAGCTGCAATAGCAGGAGTATCACTGAGCGTTGAAAGGAGTTTTTTGATGCTGCGTATTTCTTCTTGAAGATAAGACATGTTGAGATTGACTAACCTATTCATATATAATCCTCGCCTATCTATAAAATATCTTCTACATATATATTCGAAGCATGCAAATAAATATGTGCGATAAGGGGAATTTGTCATAAAAAATAGAGCCAACTATTAAGTTGTTTCTCTATAAAAATTATTCTTCTTTAGTTACACAAATAAGTTGATAAGGATTTCCCCGCCAGTCTATAAATTTTTTAAAGTCTGTATAACTTATAATAACAGTAGCTGTATTGATATTAGGGTGAAATCCGAGTTTTGGGTGATTAGGTAGATCTTGATCAATAAGTATTGTTATTTCTTGGTTTGCATCATAAATAAGACCTAAGGGACTTATAGAACCTGGTGTTACACCAAGCAGCTCAAAAAGTTTGTTTTCTTCCCCGAAAACTAAGCTGGCAGCTTTTACTTGTTTACGAATAGTATTGGAATGAGCTTTTTTTTCTTCAAGCATAACCACTAAGTAATGTTTGTCTGCCCGTTTATCATATAAAAACAAATTTTTGCAAACACTAGCATCACATTCACAAAAAGTTTTAAGTTCACTGACTGTAAAGGCTGGGGGATGTGAAATGATTTCATATGAAATATTAAGTTTATCTAAAGTATTTAAGATTAAAGTTTCTTCTGCCTGCATAAATATAAACGCTCCTTACCTAAAAAAGTATAAATCTATCATATAGAGAGTTAGCATAAATATCAAGAGATGTATAGGACATAAATAAAAATCAGATGAATAAAGTTGAAATATTTTTTTAATCCTCAAATAATAGAAAATATTGTAGAATTTATATTTCAAATACTTTTTGATTTATGATATGATATAGCCAAGAAAAGCGTATTATAGGGGGATTATAAGTTGTGGGGGATACAAAAAGGAAAAAATTTAAACAACCAGAAGAAGACTATAAAAAAAGACTTATTGATCAAGCAAGTTTGGGGAAGCTTAGCTTAGAGGAAAAAGAACAGTATGAGATACTTATGAAAAGCATAAGAAAAATGGATATAGCCAGAAAGCAGAAGATTATCGCTTTTTTTATTGTATTAGTACTAATAGGAACTATAATTTTTTTAAAGTATGGTGGCGAAAGATGGTTTAACATCAATGTATCACAGCAACAAGTCACCTATTATGAGATTCCTAAGCTATCAGACAAAAACAACAAAGAATTATCTCAAGGATTATTGATGCATGTTGAAAAAAATGATGAAGCAAATATGATTTATAATATTGCACTTAAACAATATAATGAAAAGTGTTATATAGATAGTCACTATATAACAGAGTTAGAAAATATAAGAGCTTTTAATGATGAAATATGTCTTAATGATATAAATACTTTATTTAAAGAAATTAGAGATAAGCAAATAATCATTCTTAATGCCTTAAACAGTAAAGAGAAAAGTATATCAGAGATTAATATAATGATTGAAGAAACAAGAAAACTTAACGAGGCCTATAATGAGTCGGTTATTTGTGTCTTACAGTGTGAAGATACTGAATGTAAATGCATATTAGATTGTAATACATTACATAAATGACATTTTTTGATATTTTTTAATACTTTAAGACAATATATTTGACAGATACTTAGTTATAACATAATATTTAAGTATACTAGAATGAACTAAAGCTATATGCAAAAGGGGGTTACTATGCTATTTTTATGTGATTTACCGGTTGATACAGAGCCAACAAGTGATGAAGATGTATTAAGACTTAGTAATAAGAAAAAATTAGCAGTAGTTATTATAATTATAGCAGTGCTTATTATTGCCATTATTATGTGTATAGGATTTATTTTAAAGTTAAAAACACCAAAAAATGTTTCTCCATATTGTATGCTTATGAGAAATGAAAATAAGATTTGTAAAATTCATGATAAAAAACATAATAACAAAGGTTTGGCGGAGCTTATTATCCCAGAAGAAGAAATGGCTTTTCATAAGCAGCTATTTGAAGAGATCTCAGAGGGGGCCTATTTTGATGGTAAACAGATTTATAAAAAAGATGATGCAAAAGAAATACTAGCTATAAAAGATAATCTTAATAAGGAAAAAGAATCACTATTTGATAGATATCTTTCTAGTTCACTTAAAGACGAAGAAAAAGAAAGATATAACTTTATTATAGAAGAGTTAGATACTATAGAACAATCTATTATAAAGTTAAATATAAAAGAAACAGACAAAGAAATACCTACTAAGGAAGAATTGATAGAAGAAGTGGCTAGTCTTAAAAGAGAGCTTGAGCAACTTACATCAGAAGGCTTAGTTCAAATGCCCTCAGTAATAAAGACAAAGCAGAATGATACAACAGCCCAAATACAAAAAGAAATACAAACGGCAGTGAAAAATGAGAGTGTAGAGACAATCGCATATACTCGAGAAAATAATGTACAAGAAGATAAGCTTATTTACATTTCACAGTCTCATACAGAAATACAAATACCAAAAGATATAGAAAATGCTGCAACAATTAAAAGAAGCTCTTTATATAAAGACAGATAACTTTTTAACAAAAAAAAGATCATTATAAGAATATAGGCTATTTCTCTTCGTAGAGAAATAGCCTATATTTGTTATTAGATTCTATCACGGCGGCGATCAGGAAGGACATGTCCATATACATATTTATGAAAGAACCATTCAGCGATACCTACAATGGCTCCAGCAATGACAGCACTAGTAAAAGTTATCACACTATCAACCCATACATAGTTATACATATAGATAATAAATACTGCAAGGCCAGCATCAACAAGCGTTGCTACAGTATTATTAGATATAGGAAGGACTAAAAGATCTCCAATAACGTAGGCAACTAAGGTAGTTGTTAAAGCGACATATAAGATTGCCATGAAATTTAAATTAGTTAAGAATCCAAGAACAAGTTCTAATACAATAGCGATTACAGCAAACTTTATTAATAAAGCATAGACGTGTTTCATTTTTTCACCTCCTTCTGTAAGCGCATGATATGATGTTATCAGACTTATAAGAGTATTATCAAACTTAAAACTTGATAACCTTTTTTATCTATTTAAAGTACCATCATACAAGATATATTTTGTCTCAAATCACTTAAATAATACTAGGGATTAAAAGTTATAAAATTTTCAAGGGTTTTCCTAAAATTTGCTTTTGATATTCAGAAGGTAAGCAACCTACCGTTTTAGAAAACATCTTTGTGAAATGTCTTGTGCTATAATAGCCTACTCTAATAGAAATATCTTTAATATTTGCTTCCGGGGTTTCACTAAATATTCTTTTGGCATTGGTAATACGAACCTCAGTTAAATAGTTAATAAATTTCTTACCTGATTTTTGATGAAATATTTTACTAAGATAATTAGGGGTAATATCATACATCTCTGCAATAGAGTTAATGCCGATTTCATTCATATAGTTTTCTTTGATATACGCTTCAATTTGTGAAATGATATCTATATTTGACTTTTTAGGAAGGTTAAGATACATATCATTTCTATGTTCAAAGAGTTCATTAAGAAGAGAGTTATAGTCAGCAGCAGATAAGTTTAAATCAATAGAGGCATTTAAGTACTTCGCTATATTGCTTGAGTTGACGGTTTGAAAGAGTCTATGAAAATCCTTATTTTGATGTAGACATTTAATTATATTTTTATATTCAAGCTCTTCACCTTGAATAAAGGAAAGGCATAATTTTTCTAGAGCACCAGCAAACTGAAGCATGAGATCTAAGTCTTTATGCTGTAGTAGTTCTTTATAATCTATAATAGTTCCTAGTTTATAGATGGAACGTATATGAGAGATCTCAGATATTTTTGGGCATTCATAACAAAATGCATCTAGAGATTCAAATTCGGAAGAAAAAATAGTTATAGGATCGAGGGATTCATTAATAAAGTCAGTTAAAGCAGCATAAAGCATTATGGCATTTTTACAATGACTGGTTACAACACAAAGTTCGCCGCTGTTTAAATAAAAGAGAGCATAGCGAAAATCACTATCCATCATAGTGGCAAAAAGTTGTTTTAAACGCTCACTTAGTTTAGTCAGTAACTGATACCTAATGTTTTTATCCCAGTTATCGGTGTAAAAAAGATAAGCTTTGAAACATGTAGGTGCAGAAGATATGCATTTAGATAAATGAAGTTCTAGTGGATCACTGACTTGGGATACATTATAGGCGGAGATAACCTCTAAGGCAAAACTATGATTAAGTTTAGCCAGCTGGAGGTCTAAGTTTTTTTCGGTTTTTTGCATTACCTCAGAAAGTTCTTGGATGCTGACTGGCTTAAGTAAGTAATCGGATACGCCAAGTTTGATCGCCTGTTTGGCATATTCAAAATCTGAATAGCCTGTCAGCATCAGCCACTGAGTTAAAGAGGTCTTACACTTACATGCTTCAATAGCTAAGAGTCCATTAATGAGTGGCATATTAATATCTACAAAAGCAATATGGGGTTTATGTTCGAGTGCTAAGTTTATAAGCTCTTTGCCATTTTTAGCTTCTATGTAGGTATGGTTGTTTGGATAGAGTTCATCCAACATACTTTTAAGACCAAGCCTTACCATACGCTCGTCATCAGCAAGTAAAATAATCATATTTTTACACTCCTTCTACTGGAATAATAATATGGCATGATGTGCCTTGATCTAGGACACTTTGTATTTCAAAGAATGAATTGGGCCTAAATAAGTGAAGACGCTCCTCGATATTTTTAATACCAACCCGACTTTCTTTTTTGAGTGAGGACATGTCAAAGCCTAACCCATCGTCTTTCATAATAATAACAGTACATAGGCCTATAGGAGGAAGCTCTGTAGTAAAAGCATAAACATCAATAAATATAGGCTGATCACTTGGCTCCATGCCATGAATAATAGCATTTTCAACAAGGGGTTGTATAAGTAATTTAGGGATAGTATGTGTTCTTGCTGTTTCATCAATAGTTATGTGATAGCTTAGCCTGTCATCAAATCGTAGTTTTTGAAGAGAAAGATATCTATCAAGAAATGAAAATTCTTCTGCAATAGTGCTTAAATAAGCATTACTGCAGGTATATCTAAATAATGCTGTAAGCTGTATGATTGAATCCTCCAGCGTCTGTTTAGCCCCCAGTCGGTTAAGGGTAATAAACCCGTTTAAAGTATTATAGAGAAAGTGGGGATTTATCTGTGTTTGCAGCGCAATATATTCAGCATTACGTTGGCATAAGACGGCACGATATTCACTGTCAATATGATGGCTGAGTTTAAGGGTCATACGATTAAGTGCTTTTGAAATAATAGTAAACTCATCATTGCTCTTAGGATCAATAGGAACTTTAGCCTCTAAATCACCTTTCTCCATCTTTTTCATAGCAGAGATAATATTTTTTACAGGGTTAACAACTCTTTGAGAAGTGATTTGAAAAATCATAAAGGCTAGGGTAAAACAAACTATTCCCAGAAATACAGCAACATAATAAATTGTACTTGTCTGCATAAGCACATCTTTTCTTGAGGACATATAGACAAGCTGCCA
The DNA here is from genome assembly GCF_900095725.1 of Cellulosilyticum sp. I15G10I2. Taxonomy (NCBI): domain Bacteria; kingdom Bacillati; phylum Bacillota; class Clostridia; order Lachnospirales; family Cellulosilyticaceae; genus Cellulosilyticum; species Cellulosilyticum sp. I15G10I2. The sequence continues at coordinate 289,965 of NZ_FMMP01000007.1, read as the reverse complement.
CGGGGTTGAGGGAATATCCTCGATAGATATGTAAAAAGTATCATTATGAGACTTTATTATTTGATTGTTTTCAGAGATTTTTTGAAGTAGTTCTTGTGATACCTCATGGGTTGAATAAATAACTTTTTTATTTTGATCTAAAAGGGCCAGAACAGAATGGGGACTTAAAGAGATATTATTAAAGATGTCTCTTATAATATTTTCCGCTGCATCAACCTTTATAACGCCCACATAACGCTTACTATTAGTATCTTTAATAAGCCGTACAACGGAAAAAACATGCATAGGATATGCATAGTTGTAGTAAGTGGCCTCATGAACAGGAGAGAATATGGCCGCACCATTTTGTTTGATGGCTTCATTATACCAGCTCTCAGCTTTAAAGTTATAATCATTGATTTCTTCAAGTCCTTCTTTCATACGTTTAATAACATACGAGGTATTATCATTGTTATTAACAGGCATAAACAAAACCCCTGTTACGTCATTTCTTGAAAGGTATAAAACTTTCATCATACTTTGGGTATAAGCTCTTGCCATTGTAAATTTTTTAAACTGATCCTCTCCCTTAGTATAATTCCCGCTATTGATATAAATTAACGGCTCCATAACTTCATCATATACATGAGGCGATAGTGAAAGACGTTTAAGTTCATCAAGATACAATTGAAGGTTTTTAGAGACGGAATAAAGCGTGTTGGAGAAAAGCTCATCAGATTGTTTAATAAAAAGATTATTAAAGTAAAGTGAAAGTAAAGAGGACATCAGTATTAAAGGAATAGCAATCCATATAAAAAATAATCCTAAGAGCTTTAGTTTAAATGTATAGGTTCTTTTCAACTTAAATGTTCACCGCCTTTTACTAACAAGATAAGTTTTGTTATAATTATATCATAATTGGGTTTGACTACAATGAATTTTGTGCAAAGTGTAAAAATGAACGCTCTGAGTGTAGAAATATAACATATACATAGGCAGGTATTTTAGATATACTTTGGTTATAAAAAACAAAAGGGGGATATTTTTATGAAAAAGTTTTCAAGTATCATTTTAGGCCTCACTTTAAGTATGACACTATTTGCGGGGTGCTCAAAACCACCGGTGGAGGATACAGCAGCCGGGGCACCAGCTGCACCTCAAGCATCTGCTGAAGCTAAGGCTGAAACCGCTCCAAAATCTGATATTAAACTAACATTTATGTCAAGTATGGTAGGGGTTCCAAGTGAGGCACTTGAGCAAGCTTGTAAGGATTTTACGGCTGAAACAGGTATTCAAGTTGAATATTCCGCACCCGGTGCAAACTATGAAGAGCTTATGAAAACCAAGATGGCATCACAAGACCTTCCCGATCTTTGGAATACTCATGGCTGGTCAGTTGCAAGATACAGTGAGTACTTAAGACCTATAAATGATCAACCCTTTGCAGCAGATATTGTTGATTCTATTAGACCGCTTATTACGGATAAGGATGGGCAAATGTATGTTTTACCATCAGATGTTGACCTTGCAGGCATTGTCTATAACAAAGACGTAATGGATAAAGCTGGTGTTAATGTTGATGATATTAAGACTTGGTCAGATTTTGAAACAGCTTGTGAAAAGATCAAATCAGTTGGTCTTACACCTGTTCATATCGGCGGAAAAGATAACTGGACAATAGGTCAATATTTTGACTGGGTAGCACCTTCATTCTACATAACAAATGAAAGTAAAAACTTTAGACAGGACTTTAAAGATGGCACTTTTGATTGGAAGAACTGGGAAGAAATCTGTGAAATGCTTGATAAATGGAATCAGTCAGGGTATTTAAATGTAGATTCTCTTACTTCTGATTATATTACAGGAGCAAAAGCTCTCGGAGAAGGAAAAGTTGGATTTGAATTTTATGGTAACTATGCGATTACGGAAGCATTAGGTGCTTTTCCAAATGCTAACCTTGGGATGATGCCTATTCCAGCAAAAGATGCATCAGATGAACCTACACTTATTGGTGGAGAGCGTCTTGCAACAGGTGTATGGAAAGACACGCCACACATGGAAGAAGCATTGCAACTCCTTAATTATCTTGCAAGACCAGATGTCTGTGCAAAACTTGCAACAGCAAATGGTATGCCAGCAGGACTTAAAGGCGTTGAAAGTGATACAGGACTGCTTAAAGCTTACTATGAAAAATATGCAGATGTAAAAACTTTCCCATACTTTGATAGAGAATATTTACCAAGTGGTATGTGGGATGACCTTTGTATTACAGGTGCAAATATTCTTTCAAAACAACCAGGGACTATAGCTGATGCAGTTAAGCAAATGGAACAGAGCTTCAATGACAAATTTTCACAAAAATAAAAACTTTAGAGGCAGGACTTAAACGCCTGTCTCTTTTTAAACTAACTAGGTGAAGGAGACTATAAGTGTGAAAGTAAAAACAAAAAACATAATGAATCTATTTTATTTGCCCGCAATCATTTTGTTTGTAGCTTTTGTGGTATTCCCTTTTACACAAGGGATAAGAATATCCTTCACAAACTGGAATGGATATTCTCAAGCCTATAAATATATTGGACTTGATAATTATATAAGATTTTTTAAAGATAAAAATATTTTACAGGCCTTTGTTAACACTATTATCTATGGGTTTGGCAGTACACTGTTCCAAAATGTTTTAGGGCTCGCGTATGCACTTTTTCTGAATTCTAAGTTTAGAGGCCGCTCAGTTGTAAGAACAATCATCTATATGCCTGTTATGATTGCGCCGCTTATTATGGGATATATGATGTATTTTATTGTACAGTATGATGGCGGATCACTTAACGATATTATGATCTTCTTTGGAAAAGGAGCAGTTGACTGGATGGCACAGGGACCGCGTGCTGTACTGATTATGACTTTTATTAATATTCTTCAGTTCGTTGGAATTTCCATGGTTATTTACCTTGCAGGACTTCAAAATATTTCTGAGATGTACTATGAAGCAGCTTCTATTGATGGCGTTAATGCCTGGGGACAGTTTAAATATATCACATTGCCGCTTTTGCTGCCTGCGATATCCTCTGCAGTTGTCCTTAACCTTATTGGAGGCTTAAAGTTATTTGATATTATTATGGCGCTCACCGCAGGAGGGCCTGGATACTCCACGCACTCCCTCTCAACAATGGTCACCAATATGTATTTTAGAGGACAGCATGCAGGGTATTCTGCTACAATAGGAATCTTTACCTTTATATTTATTATGATAGTAAGCAATGTGATTGTACACTATTTTGATAAAAAGGAGGTTGAGATGTAATGGTACAAAATAATAAAGCAGCAGTTTTTTGGAAAATACCACTTGCCGTTTTTCTGGCAATCATTCATTTTACACCGATTTATATACTGATTGGGGTAGCTTTTAAATCTCCGAGGGATGTAACCTCAAGATGGATATTGCCGGGGTATATCTATAAACAAAATTTTGATATTGCGATTAATAAAGGCAATATGCTAGGCGGACTTTATAATTCTGCGATTATTACAATCTGCTGCATAGCCCTCATTACAGTCTTTGGTGCCTTGGCATCTTATCCCTTAGCAAGAAACCGAACGAGGTTTAATGGGGGGATCAAAGCCTTTATACTAGGCATTATGATGGTACCTCCCCTTAGTATACTTGTACCGCTATATACCGTTATGGCAGGACTTAAAGGGACTTCTACGTATTGGGGCATCATTCTTATTATTACAACTTTTCAGCTTCCGATGAGTATATTCCTTTATACAAACTTTATAGCGGCTATCCCTACAGCACTAGATGAAGCTGCATCGATCGATGGCTGCGGACCATTTAGAACGTTTTTTCTTGTGATTTTGCCACAACTTAAGCCTATTACAGCATCAGTTGTTATCCTTACAGGGATCAACTGTTGGAATGACTATCAGTTTTCACTTTATATGCTGCAATCACCAAAGATTAAAACAATAACACTGGCGATATCAAGCTTCTTCTCACAAAGTTCCAATAATGTGAATGCAGCGGCAGCGGCAGCTCTTATGGGCATCCTGCCTGTTATTATACTTTTTCTAGCGCTGCAAAAATACTTTATTAAAGGAATGGTTGATAGTGCTATTAAATAAGAAGGGCTAATCGTAGCAATAAGAATTTAAATTAAAACGAATAAAGTGATAATAAAAACATCTTAAATTGAGTCGATGAGCTCATTTAAGATGTTTTTGAGTTAAAAGTTTAATACCATTATAAAAAGCTAAACGATAATATCATATTTCTCAAGGCGTAAGATCTTAGTTAAGCCTTCTGAATAAAATTCAATTTGCTGTCCATCTTCATGAGGGAAAATAGTTGAAGAAAGAGCCATTTCACCATCATTAATAAAAAGTTCAATAGAATAATGATCAACTAAAGCACGAATTTTTAATAAATTATCTTTAAGTACTAGTGGCTTGCGTCGAATATAACTGTGTTCGTTTTCTGAGGTAATAGCCTCAGAAATAGGCTCGCCGTTTTTGCTGCGATCTAGTATCAGCTGAGAGTTACGGCACTCATACATTAAAGTAGTTTCACAGTCTTGTCCTTTGCGTAGTTTAATGCTAAAAGCTTCTGTCTTTGATAAGTCTAAACTTAGTTCTAGATCTAATTGTTTGCCTGCAACTTGTTCTAATTGAAGGTTATTTTCAAAAACTAGATTTTCATAAGTAATGGCATTCTTTCGGTAACTTTTAATCTCATCAATCGGGTATTGATAGAGCTTGTTATTGTGAAGGGTTAAAACCCGAGGCACGCTCATCATACCATTCCAGCCATATACAGATGTAGGCATAGCAGCCCCCCACATATTAAGCCAAGCAATCATAATACGACGACCAGATGGATCCACGGTTGTTTGAGGGGCGTAAAAGCTAAAACCACAGTCTAGCTCATCGGTGTGTTTCCAATCATAAGTGCCTGAGTTATAGTTCATATCTCCAATAAAATATTGCGTTGTATGCTTAGGACCGATAGTGTTTTCATTAATAATTGAAAGCATAAGAACGTCACTGAAGCTTTCGCTATTTAAAGAGAATAAATCAGGACATTCCCACATCTCCCCAAACTGATTCTGACTAGAAGCAAGTACCGAACGAAACGTCCAGTTTAAAAAGTCTTCAGAACGATAAAGTTGTGCTTGCCCCCCGTTTTCTTTATCTTTAGCGACTATAATGGCATAATACATACCATTCATATAAAATACTTTAGGATCTCGAAAATCCTGAGGGATAGAACCAGAAGGTAAATCATTTTCATCAAGGACAGGATTATTAGCATACTTTGTAAAGTGAATGCCATCTTTGCTAAAAGCGATATTTTGATTTTGTCTGACTGGTTCTAAGTCATCCGTTTTTTCATATACAGAACCAACGTTACCGGTATACATGAGACATAACTCATCATTAACAACCATAGCACTGCCAGAAAAGCATCCGTCGCAGTCATAGGCTTCATCGGGAGCAAGGGCAACGGGAAGATGCTCCCACTTGATGAGATCATTGGATTTGGCATGTCCCCAATGCATAGGGCCCCAATTTGTATTATAGGGATGGTACTGATAAAACAAATGGTAAGCATTTTTAAAAAAGGAAAAACCATTTGGGTCATTAAGCCAGCCAATAGGCGCTGTAAAATGAAAAGCTGGACGTATTTGTATTTGTGATTGGTGCATATTAACGTAGTCGTTCGCGAGATTAAGTTTATTCATTTGAAAGTCCTTTCAGATTTTTATATTATTTAATACCGCTTCTTGCAGCGCCCTCAACAATTTGCTGTTGGAAGAATAAATAAATCAGAATAACTGGAATAGTTACTAGAGTTAATGCTGCCATAATATGGCTTGTAAAAATATTGTAAGTATCACTAAAAATAGCATTTAAGGCGACTTGTATTGGCATAAGCTGAGATTTTGAAAGCGCCATAACAGGCCATAAGAAGTCGTTCCAAGAAGCTAAAAAAGTTATAATGCCGATCGTTATATAAATAGGTTTGCTAACCGGGAAAACAATTTTGAAAAATAAACCGAAATGGCCTAACCCATCAATCCTGGCTGCTTCAGATAATTCCTCGGGAAATGATAAAAAGTATTGTCTAAATAAAAAGATATTCATAACATTGGTTACAAAAGGAAGCAGATAGCCTGCTATTGTATTCACAAGTTTTAATCTAAATACCACAAGATAAAGTGGCAGGATCGTTGCTTCAATGGGTACAATCATTAAAGCAATAATCAAGATTAAGATTGCATTTTTAAACGGAAAATTAAATTTTGCCAAGGCGTAGCCTGCGAGTGAATTAATTAAAAGCCCTAGTAAAACAGTTGCAGATGCATAAAATAAACTATTGAGCATATTTCTAAAAACGTTATACATACTAAGTAGTTCCTGATAAGGTTTAAGTGTCAGGTCGTTAGTTCTTGGGATAAAGGCATAGATAGATCCAATATCTCTATAAATATGTTCATCGATTTTGAATGAGGATACAATCATCCAGATCAGCGGAAAAATAAAAACTAAAGAAATCAAGATGATCATTAAATAAAACGGTATTTTGAGTAAGTTTGACCTTTTCATGTTATTCCTCCTTGAGGACTTTCTTGATAATAATAGAAACTAATACTAAAAATATTGTAAAAACAAGTGTAACAGCACTTGCATAGCCGGTATTACGATGTCTAAAACCATACTCATAAATATATTGCAAAATAGTCATTGTAGAGTAGTCAGGGCCTCCGCCTGTCATAACCATCGGCTGTACAATAAGCTTAAAAGCTTGTATGGTTGTTGTAATAATTAAAAACATACTTATAGGTCTTAAGTTTGGAACCGTAATATGCGTAAATTTCTTAAAAGTATTGGCGCCATCGATCGATGCCGCTTCATATAAAGCTGAATCGATGTTTTTTAAACCTGCAAGAAAAATGAGCATCTGATACCCACAGCCTGACCAAGCAGAGATGAGAACGATGGTAGGCATGGCCTGGGTTTTGCTTGTTAAAAATAATTGTTTAGGGATACCGAAGTTAGCAAGAATCTGATTAATGATTCCTGAAGAAGGATTGAGCATAACAGACCAAAGTATTGAAATAACAACTAAAGACAAAACTGCAGGTGAAAAAAATGCCATTCTGAAATAACTGTTAATCTTCAACTTTTTATTAACTATAAGCGCAAGGCCTAATGCCATTCCAAGCTGAATAGGCACAACAAGTACAACGAAATAAAGGGTATTTATAAATGTCTTATGCAGAAGCTGATCATTTAACATACGTATAAAATTATTAATACCAATAAAAGCTTTTTCATTAGGCTTTAGCAAATAGTAATCAGTAAAGCCATAGATAAAGGCCAGGATAATGGGCTGTATGACAAAAATAAAGACTAAAAATAATGCCGGTAAAAGAAATGCATAGGCAGTTAGGGTCTCGCTTAAGGAATATTTACTTTTTTTGAATGAACTTTCCATATAGACACTCCTCTTAGTTTTGCTAGTTAGTTTTAAAAATAGAGTGCAAATACTCTAAAAGATGATTGCACTCTATTTCTTATTATCTAAATAGATTATTTTTTATACTTTTCAAATTCATAGTTGAGTTTTTTGATTGCTTCATCAGCATATTGTTTTAATGTTGCTTGGTCACTTACTTTGTTTTGTGCTGCTTTAAGAATAATATCTCTTGCAAATGTTTCGGATAAGTAAGGATAACCTACAGAAATAGGACGTGCTTTATTTGTATTTTCTACTTGGTATTTAAGAACAGACCATGCTTCATTGTGATATGGATTGTCAGTATTCGTATCAATAACAGCTACTGAATTTTTGCGGCCTGGAATGGCGCCGTTCGCTTTGTAGTATGCTGCAGCAGCTTCATCATCTGTCAGCCATGCCATTACATCGGCAACTTGTTTAGCTTTTTCAGAATTTTTATCGATACTTCCAGATCTTACAAAAGCCCAGCTACCAGAAGGTGTGTAATTAGAAGTATTGTTAAGATCCATTTTTGGATATCTTACAGAACGGAATTTTAAGCTTGGGTAATTGCTGGTTAAGTCTGTTATATACCAAAAGCCTGCAACAGCCATTGCAGATTTTCCATTATGAAAGCTTTTTTCGGGTTCTATTGCAATAGAGTAATCATTAGCAAAAAACGCGGCAAATTGAGTTAAAGCATCTAGTGTTTCGGGACTATTTAAATAACCTTCAACGCTAAGACCATCTTCAGCTACAACCTGACCACCATTTGACCAAATCATTGGTAAGAGATAGTACATAGCTATTTCATAAGCACCTTTTGGAATATCACTTGTCAGGAAGTCTACAACTAATTCGAGTTTTTTGATAGCCTCTTTATCTTTGGTTTCGGGATTTGTTCGAAGTGCATTAACAGCTTCAGTTACTTTATAGAAGTCTTCCCATGTCCAATCTTCATCAGCGGTTGGGATTAATGCCTTTACATCATCAGGCAACTCACTTATGACATCTTCGTTGTACATAACCACAACGCCAGAGTCTTGATAGCCAAGAGCATATAGTTTGCCATCTACTGTACCTTGTTCAAGCATTGCGTCTGTAAAACCATTCTTAAAATCATCGCTTAAAAGGCCATCTAATTCTCCTACAACACCTGCTTCAACGTATGAGGCAACATCTGGTCCATCTAAAGTAAAAATATCAGGGACTTGATCAGAGGTAATAGCTGCATTTAACTTGTCTATGTAGCCAGAGCCGGAACCTGCACGGGTAAAGTTTTGAATTTCTACAGGCAGTTTGTCAGGATTAGAAGCGTTATAAGATGCTATTCTATCGGCAAACATTTTTCCTTCTGGGTGGTCTGGCGCAGCCTGTGTCCACACCACAATTTTATCATCTTTTTTGGCTTCCGTACTACCACATCCTACAGCTATCATACTAATAGCTAAGCTTAATAATAATGCAATTCCCTTTTTCATCTAAGATATCCTCCTTTTATAATTACATATTAGGTTTGAAATGAAGTTCTGATAAATACAGTATTACTGTTTATATCTTAAGAATAAAAACTGTGAATACGTATTCATAAATAAATTGTAATTTACAAAAGGTTAATTGTCAATAAAAAAATAAACAATCATAAATAAATTTATAAAAATATAATGTGCAATAATAACAAAAAAATACGATTCTATTCACAAATAAGTTGTAATCATTTATAATTGAATTAAAAGCATATGAGAATAATTATGAAATCTTATATGAATTCGTATTCAGAAATGGGTGAAGAAATGAAAATGACAATGAAGGATATCGCGAAACTCGCTAATGTTTCACAAGCTACTGTATCTAGGGTAATTAATGGCAATCCAAACGTGAATAAAGAAGCAGCTAAACGCGTTTTTAAGATAATAGAAGAGGTAGGATTTAAACCTAATAGGACGGCGCAGACTCTTAAGAATAATGCATCTTTCCTTACTGGGGTAAGTGTAATTGATATTTCAAATCCATATTTTATGGATCTTATTGAGGCATTAGAATATGAAAGTAGACAGCATGGCTATAATATTATTATCCATAACAGTAATCATAATGTACTTACAGAATGGGATAATATACAAAATTTTATGGCGAGACAGGTAGATGGGATTCTTTTAGTACCCACTACTTCACATAACTTATCTGCTTTAAAAAAGCTCGAAGTACCAACGGTGATTATTACTCAAATAAAAGATGAGTTCGATAGTGTAGCCGTTTCTCATAAACAAGGCGTAAAGCTAGTAGCTGAGCACTTAATTAGCCAGGGACATCATAAGTTAGGGTATATAGGTCCTATGCATGATGAAAGGCTGCTATTTTTTAAAGAAGCCATTTTTAATAATGGGTTATGCCTTAGAGATGAAAATATTATTGAGCTTGGAAGTGATTCAAATTCTCAATACAGCATTCGTCAAGATATAATTAAATATTTAGACACTCATGAAAAACTAGATTTTACAGCAGTATTTGGTTTTAATGATGTAGGCGCATTTGAATTTATGAAATTAATGAATGAACGCCAGATTAAAGTACCGGAAGATATAGCAGTTGTTGGGTTTGATGATACTATTTTATCCAAGTCTCTTTCTATTTCTAGTGTACATCAGCCCATTCGAGATATGATGCAAATGGCATTTAGCATTTTGCAAAAGCGTATTAAGGGAGAAATAGAAGAAACGCCTATTAAAATTGAGCTAGAACCAAGTTTGATCATAAGAAATAGTTCTAAATAATTAATAGAATATTTTTAGAATTTAAAGTTGATTTTTTAATAGTCAGATGGTATTATTATTACAAAATAATAGTTTGAAAATTTTACATTGTTCAATATAGTTTTAATATATAGCGACATTTTTACCTCGTTGAAAAGAGTTGGATACTATGAACAAGTTTCTTATATTGGGCACCTTGGGACTTGGGAGTTAATGGTGCAACCTGCCAGCAATTAATCATTTAATTGTTGGCTTTTTTATGTGGATTCAAAAAGATCATAACTTTAATAAATGAATGAGGCTAAGGAGGAAATTTTTAATGAAAGTTTTGATTGTAGATGACTCAGCTTTTTCACGTGCAACATCAGGTAATTTAATTAAAGAGTTTTTAGGTGAGGCAGATATTTTTTTTGCAAATGACGGGCAGGATGGATTTGAAGTATATAAAAGAATAAAACCTCATTATACGTTTGTAGATTTACTTATGCCCAATATAAATGGCCAAGACATGATCAAACTTATAAAAGAATATAATAGTAGTGCTAAAATATTTGTTATCTCTGCAGATGTTCAAAAATACGTAAAGGAAGAAATAGCACAGTATAATATTATGGCGTTTATTAATAAGCCTTTTAATGAAGAAAAAGCAAAAATGGTATGTGATATAATAAGGGAAGATTTCAAATGAACGAAAAAATAGTAAGAGCAGACATACTCAAAGAGTTATTTAACATAGGTGTGGGCAAATCAGCAGCGATGCTTTCAGAAATAATTGATAAAAAAATATTGCTTAACGTACCTGATCTTAAAATAATAGGTATTGAAGAAGATGCAGAAGCATTATATGATTATATTAATAATGCGTTTGAAGGGGCACTCATGGTATCTTCTATTTCTTTTGAAGAAGAATTAGCAGGCAAAGCGAGTTTGATTTTTCCCGCAGATAAAATGAGGCGTTTTATCAATCTTTGTTTACATGAGGAAAATACAAATACATCCTGCGGCATAAAGTTTACAGATATAGACTTTGATATTATAAAAGAAGTAGGCAATATTATTTTAAATGCCATTATTGGGGAAATTGGTAATTATGTTAATATGAAATTTAGTTATACACTTCCTGAAATTAATATTCTTAGTAATAAACATATAGATAAAATGATTATAAATGAAGAATATGCTTATGTTTTAATCCTGTACATAACTTTCAATATAGAAGATTCAGAACTTGAAGGGGCTATTATTATTAACTTGGCGCTCAGTACCCTAGATCAAATATTTAAAAAGATCTGTATGAAAGAAGATGATTTAAATGGATAGCATATTAGAAGATGCACTCAATTGTATTAACGAGGGCATAGTCATACTCAATGAAGATTTAGAGGTTTTGTATTTAAACAATTATATGTTGTTTTTAACACATAAAAGTGCGGATGAAATGTTAAATAAGAATCTTTACGAAGTTTTACCAAAACTGAATAAAGATTTTTTTAGGCGGTCTATACAAGGGGTTATAGAAAATGGCTGTAAATTATTTTTTTCGGCAGCACTTCATAAGAATGTTATTAATGCGAACTATAAGCTTAATTTAAAGATAAGCAAAGTAGAAAAAGCAGGGAAAAGTGTTATTCTTCTTGAATTTATTGATGTAACGAATCAAATATTTCGTATTAAGCAGTTAAAAGATTATGTTGAGCAGCTTCATACGCTTAATAACGAGTTAAAAGAAAAAGAAAAAGTAATTAAGAAATTAGCATATTATGATAAGCTCACAGGCGTTGCTAATAGAACGTTATTCTATGAATTTAGTGAAAAAATGTTGGATCATGCAAAAAGAAATAATGAATTACTTGGAATCATGTTTATAGATGTTAATAAGTTTAAATATATTAATGATACTCATGGTCATGAAGTAGGAGACCGAGTACTCATGCAAGTTGCCAATATGCTTAAAGAAGCAACAAGAAAGAGTGACATAGTTGCCAGATATGGCGGAGATGAGTTTTTGATTTTACTGCCTAATATAAAAAGTTATGAGAATTATAATCGGATCGTTTCAAGAATTATTCATACTAAAAATCATATAGTCGAGAATAATGGAGAAGCGATCAATATCTCATTAAGTATAGGGGCAAGCTTTTATCCAACTGATGGAGATACAATTGACACATTAATAGTAAAGGCTGATAAAGCTATGTACGTTGCTAAAAAAACACATGGAGAAAATAATTCGTTTTATGATGAACATAAGGTCGAAGCGGCCTATTAATAGGTGAAGGTGATAGGGGATGCGGCTGAATGAACCTAAAAGAAAATTCATATACTAAAGCTGTGAGATGCTTAAAGGGGAGGTAGAACGGCGTGCTTATAGAATTATCTCAGAATTTATTTAATAAGTTAGGTATTATCGTTCTAGCGGCTTTTATGCTTTCAAAATCTGATTTTTTTAAACATTATCTTTTAAAAGAAAAATTGGCTTTAAGAGATAAATTGCTTTTTTCGTTAATTTTTGGGCTTGTTGGGATTATAGGGACTTACTGGGGTGTTCCGGTTAATGATGCTATTGCTAACTCGCGCTCTATAGGGGTTGTTGTAGCTGGACTTTTTGGCGGACCAGCTATAGGGATTGGCGCGGGACTTATTGCTGGGATTCATCGTATGGTTATACCGGCAGGGAGATTTACGGCGATAGCATGTGGCATTTCAACTATATTGGGGGGAGTCATAGCTGGCTATTTTAAAAGATATGTGGATGCAAAACCCAATAAATGGTTGTGGGGATTTATTATAGCCGCATGGATTGAGACGATACAGATGCTGGTTATCTTGCTTATTTCAAGGCCTTTTGAGCAGGCGCTTAATTTAGTGCAGCTCATTTTTTTGCCGATGACGTTCATTAATGCTTTAGGAACAGCGGCATTTATTCTGCTTATCCAACAGATCTATGAAGAAAATGAAAGGGCTGGTGCAGTTAAAGCACAATTAGCTCTTAGTATTGCAACTAATACATTACCCATCTTAAGAAATGGTTTAAATAAAAAATCTTGCAAAACGGCAGCAAAAATTATTTGTGACGCTACGGGCGTAGATGCTGTGGCTTTTACAAATACGGAAATTATACTTGCACATATTGGTGTTGGAGATGACCATCATAAAAGTGGCAGCGCTATCCGGACAAGCATTACTCAGAAGGCCATAGACCAGAAGCAGTATATGATTGCGCAGGATAAAGTGAGCATTGAATGTGAGAATCCATCCTGTAAATTAAAAGCTGCCATTGTGGTGCCGCTGCTTATGAAAGATAATATTATAGGCACTTTAAAACTTTATAAATGTTTAGAAAACAGCATTACTTCTTCGGACATAGAACTTGCAAAAGGGCTTGGGCACCTCTTTTCTACACAGCTGGAGCTTAGTCAAATATTTTATCAAAAAGAATTATTAAATAAAGCTGAACTTAGAGCGCTTCAAGCACAAATTCAACCTCATTTTCTCTTTAATGCACTTAATACAATTGTTTCTTTCTGCAGAACAGATGCGCTTAAAGCAAGAGAATTATTAATGCAGCTTAGTTATTATTTAAGGACAAGCTTTAAAACAACAGGAGAGTTTATCCCTCTGGCACAAGAATTTAAGCACATTGAAAGTTACTTGAGCATCGAACAGGCGAGGTTTTCCGAAAGGCTGGAAGTGGTATTAGATGTTGAGGCGGATATTGAGTGTCAAGTACCGCCGCTTATCTTGCAGCCGATAGTTGAAAATGCACTTAAACATGGGCTGATGGCAACTAAAAAAGGCGGAAGGCTGGAAATACATGCTTACAAAAAAGAGGAAACTGTGTATGTGAAAATTAAAGATAATGGTATTGGTATGAGTGAGGAGCAAATACAAGCAATATTAAAAGGTAATGATCTAGACTCGGGTATTGGTATTAGGAATGTGAATAATCGTCTTAAAAGTATTTATGGGACATCTCTTGTGATTGAAAGTCAACCAAGTTTTGGGACCTGTATTACTATAATCTTTCCTCAAGGGGGGCAAATAGATGATCAAAGTCATAGTGGTAGATGATGAAAAACCTGCAGTAGATGAACTGGTGTATATGCTTAAAGCCTATGAGGAGGTAGAGATAGCCGGTGCTTTTACAGATCCTGCTGAGGCATTGGATTTTATTAGAAAAACATCTGTAGATGTTGTTTTTTTGGATATTTCCATGCCGGAGATAGATGGGTTCATGTTGGCGGAGGTGCTTATAAAATTAACTTCTCCGCCGCTTATTGTATTTGCTACAGCATATGATGAGTATGCTGTACAAGCTTTTGAAATTCACGCCATTGACTATGTGCTAAAACCTCTTACAGAAGGTCGTTTGTTAAAAACGATAAACCGTATAACCAAGCAGCTTCAGCAAAAAAAATCTGATATGGCACCTATTCGGGATATGCTTAATACTACACAAAATCCTAAAAGATATAATAAATTACCAGTATGGAAAAATGATCGGATTTACCTGATTGATAAGCATGATATTTTATTTTGCACAACAAATGAGAGTGAAACAGCTATAGTCACCCTAAAAGAGCGTTTTATAACATCAGATACCTTGGCAGATCTTGAAAACCAATTAGATGACAAGGTTTTCTTCCGTTGTCATAGGAGTTATATCATTAGATTAGAGGCTGTCTCAGAAATTATACCTTGGTTTAACAATACATATGCTGTTAAATTTCAAGGGTGTAAAGAGGAAGTACCTATCAGTAGGCGCAATACTAAACTCTTCAAAACATTAATGTGTATTAAATAGTAACAAATGATTAGGTGTAGGGCGTAACCGTTTAGTGATAAATGACTACCTTTAGCCTGGCGATTTTCGCACTTTGGTGTTAAAATCACCAAAATGTTTAGACGTGTTATATGATAGAGACATATTAACAATCCAAACATTCAAGGAGGGGTATTATGATTTCTTTTATACTTTCGATTATTGCTCTCATCTTAGGTTATGTGTTTTATGGTAAGGTAGTAGAAAAAATATTTGGCATGGATGATGGCAGAGCGACACCGGCTACTTCAATGGCAGATGGGGTAGATTTTGTGCCAGTTAAAACTGGAAATGCGTTTCTCATTCAGTTCCTTAATATAGCGGGACTTGGGCCTATTTTTGGAGCTGTAGCTGGAGCTTATTGGGGGCCATCGGCTTTCTTGTGGATTGTACTAGGCTCAATATTTGCTGGGGCAACCCATGATTACTTTGCGGGTATGCTATCAGTGCGCCACAGTGGTGAAACGGTTGGAGAAATTGTAGGACATTATCTTGGTACATCAGCGAAAAATGTTATGCGTTTATTCTCTGTTGTGTTACTTATCCTAGTAGGGGTTGTTTTTGTCAACGGACCGGCAGATTTACTGCAAAATATGACAGGCATACCAAAAATGGGTTGGGTAGCAATCATTATAGCATATTATTTATTAGCTACAGTATTACCTATAGATAAACTTATTACGAAGGTTTATCCGATATTTGGAGCTTCTTTACTTATTATGGCAGTGGGGATTATTTTAGGGATATTCTTTAAAGGTTATACGATTCCTGAAATTCAGTTTACTAATTTACATCCATCAGGTAAGGGGATTTTCCCATATCTTTTTATCACCATTGCTTGCGGAGCTATTAGTGGGTTTCATGCAACACAATCACCTATAATGGCGCGTTGTATTTCTAAAGAAAGTCAAGGGCGTAAAGTATTCTATGGTGCTATGATTACAGAAGGCGTTATTGCCTTAATATGGGCAGCAGCAGCTATGGCATTCTTTGGTACGACTAAAGCGTTATCGGAAGCTGGAGCACCAGCGGTTGTAGTTAATACGATTTCAGTATCACTTCTAGGTGGGTTTGGGGGCATCTTAGCACTGCTTGGCGTTGTTGCCTGTCCTATAACATCTGGTGATACAGCATTTAGAAGTGCACGTCTTGCAATTGCAGATGCACTCAAATTTAAACAAGCAAAAGTTAGCAGCCGTTTCGTTATTGCTATACCACTTTTTGTAATAGGTGTTGCCTTATGCTTTATCGATTTTGCGATAATTTGGAGATACTTTGCTTGGGCTAACCAGACACTCGCAATGGTTATGTTATGGGCAGCTGCAAGTTATTTAGTACAAAATAAACGTTTTCATTATATTTGTTCAGTACCAGCAGCTTTTATGACAGCGGTTACTACGACTTATATCATCGTTGCACCAGAAGGGTTAAAGTTATCTGAAGGTATTGGTTATCCAGTAGGTATTATAACAGCGGTTGCAGCATTTGTATTCTTTATGTATAAAGCTGCAAAGGCAAAACAAACATTAATAAATGAAAAGGTTGAAAATATCTAAAATTTTAACAACAAAAAAACTATCTGAACTCTTTAAATAGAAGAGTCAGATAGTTTTTTTATACAATTTTCTAAGATTTCTATACCTTGTTGTATAGCATCAATATTACAAGCGGCAAAACTAAGTCGGATATATCTGTCTTTTAAGTGATCAAGGTGAGAAAAGAAAATGGGAGACGGCATAATAAGAACCCCAGCCTTATAACATGTTTCGTATAAAATCTCAGCAGATAAAGAAGGCGGCAGACGAAGCCAAAAACATAGTCCGCCATCTGGTTTTTCAAACTGAATACCATAGGCCTTAAGGGACTCAAGTTTACTCAGCATGTATTCATACTTACCTCTATAGATTTCTTGCATATAATGAATATGTTCATGCCATTTGCCCTTTGAAAAATAGAGTTCTAAAGCTCTTTGCATAAGACCCGAAGAAGAAATATCAGTTGTTGCTTTAGTCTTAGTAAAATCTTCTAAAAGTTTCTCAGGAATAATTAAAAATCCCATACGAAGTCCTGGCATTAAGAGTTTAGAAAAACTCTTAAGATAGATCACTCTATCATCCTGATCTAATGCTTTGAGACTTGGGGTGTTTTGACTGCCATAGCAGAGCTCGTACATAGAATCTTCTTCTAGGATAAAGAAGTTATATTTAATAGAAAGACTAAGAAGGCCTAAAAGTGTTTCCTTGCTATAACAAATAGTTGTAGGATTTTGATATTTAGGCATGACATAAACTATTTTTGGCTTGCAGATTTTAATCTTCTTTTCAAGTTCAATAAGGTTAATACCTTCTTTGCCGAGAGTAACAGGGACAGTGCGACAGCCTCTGGATTTAAAGACCTCAAGAGCACCATTATAAGTTGGGTTTTCTGTAATGACAGTATCGCCAGCGTACAATAAACTCTTAGCAATAATATCAATACCTTGCTGTGCACCAGATACAATTTGAATGCATAAAGGAGAGGTCTTCAGGTTATAAGTATTTTTTAAAAACTCAGTAAGTACCTCACGAAGAGGTAAAAAGCCATTACTCTCCTGATAGCCAAAAGCAAAGCCCTTATCCCGGTCTATGACTTCTACTAAGTACTGTTTAAAGGTCTCAGTGGGAAAAATGCTAGGGTGAGGAGAAGCGCTTGAAAAGTCTATAAAAGACTCAGAAGATAGAGGAAGACTGGTTGCTGTAATGGGGGCTTTGACAGTTGATTGTTTAGAAATATAAAAACCGCTTCCGACTTTAGAAGTTATATAGCCAGACATTTCTAACTGCTTATAGGCATTAATGACTGTAACACTATTTACTCCGAGTGCCTTTGCAAAAGTTCGAATAGGTGGAAGCTTCTCACCAAAAGAGAGCTCATTTGTAATAATAAGTTCTTTAAGGTGATGAAAAAGCTGGGCATATAGGGGTTCTGTGCTTGTATGATCAAAGTTCAGAGGTTCAATTTTCATATGAGTTTTCTCCTTGTTGGATATAGGGACTGCTATATAAAGGGTGATAAGGTATTTATTAATAAAAAATATTCATTAAGTGAATTAAAAGTCGAATTGTTGGCTATAATCCATATAGAATTATTAGGATACAATGAGTATAAAAGAGTTATACTTCTTTGTAAAGAGATATCTCGGTGCTTAATTGGCAGAGTGGCATACACTGGCCAATAAAATATAAGATAGCAAAAAGTGTAGCGGCAACCCATGGTAAGGACATAAGAAAGTCACTTTTTTAATTGGAGAAAGTGGCTTTTTTATATATAAAATTATGAAATGATAACAAGAAGAAAGGGATGAATTAATATGGGAGATAAAAATCCTAACAAACCACCAAAAAAGAAAAAAATATCAGTTAGTGAGACTAGCACAATAGCAGCAGCTACAGATTCAGTTGGGAATTCATCATCTAACAAGAAGAAATAAAGTTGCAAGGGATGAGAGGGGTAAGCGTATACCCCTCTTTTTTGTATAAATTACATAGAGAATAATCTGTAAAGTTATAATGATAAATCTAAGAATTTGTAAAAAAATAATAAAGCATATCAAAAAGTAAAAAATAAGTGGTATTATAAAATAAGATGTTTTTGAAAGTTAACCTTATTAGGAGGAATAGATGGAACGCTTTAATCAGTTGATAAAAGATGAGGGATACTTATCTTATTTAAATAAAAATAGTGAGTGTGAAAAAACGCGGATATTTTGCAAACATGATTATGAGCATTTTTGGGATGTGGCAAGAATTGCTTATATGTTGGTTTTAGAAAATAGGTATCCAAAGGTTTCAAAAGAAATTATTTATACTTGTGCTTTCTTACACGATATTGGCAGGTGGCAGGAGTATACTTTGGGAATCCCTCATGAACAGGCCTCGTGGGAGCTGGCACGTCCGCTTCTAGAGAAATATCATTTTAGCACAGAAGAACAGCAAGAAATCTCACAAGGTATTTTAGGCCACCGCAAAGGATCTGAAGATATTTTAGGAGAACTTATGTATCACAGTGACAAGCTTTCACGCAGATGTTATGACTGCAAAGCCCATAGTCAGTGTCATTGGCCTATCCAAAATAGAAATATGACGATTATTTATTAATAAGAGAAGGAGATCGAACAATGCTTATTGGGAATAAAGAATTTGATTTAGATAGAAGGACCTATATTATGGGGATTTTAAATGTTACCCCTGATTCTTTCTCAGATGGAGGAAGGTTTAATACTTTAGATACTGCTGCAAGTCGCGTGGATGCGTTGCTGCAAGAAGGTGCTGATATTATAGACATTGGCGGAGAATCTACAAGACCCAATCATACACCTGTAGAGGAAAATGAGGAAATACAAAGAGTTGTACCCATTATCAAAAGGATTAGAGAAAAATTTGACTGCCCCATATCTATTGATACATATAAAGCAAAGGTGGCCGAAAAGGCACTACTGGCAGGGGCTGATATTATCAATGATGTGTGGGGATTTAAAAAGGATAACGATCTGGCAAGAGTGGCGGCTCAGTTTAATGTGCCCTGTATTTTGATGCATAATAGACAAGAAGCAAACTATAAAACTTTTATAGAAGATATGAAGGCTGACCTTATGGAATCTATTGAGATAGCCTATAAGGCAGGTGTTAAAAAGGAAAATATTATTTTAGATCCAGGTATTGGCTTTGCAAAAACCTATGAGCAAAACTTACAGGCCATGAAAGAATTAGAACAGATCTGCAATATGGGATTTCCGGTGCTTTTGGGGACTTCGAGAAAATCTATGATTGGTTTAACCCTTGATCTGCCAGTTGGGGAGAGGTTAGAAGGTACAATTGCAACGACGGTTATGGGTATCATGAAGGGATGTAAGTTTATAAGAGTCCATGATGTGGAGGCTAATAAAAGAGCGGCAGTAATGACTGATGCTATGATAAGAGGGGTTAAGAGTAATGGATAAAATTTATATACAAAACTTAGAAGTATTTGCGCATCATGGCGTATTCGAAGAGGAGAAAAGACTTGGACAAAAGTTTCTTATTTCAATGGTTCTTACACTTGATTTAAGGTCAGCAGCCCTGAGCGGAGATTTAAAGCAAAGTGTTCATTATGGAGAATTATGTGAAGGCGTAGAGGCGTTTTTTAAAGAAACGAGCTATGATCTTATTGAAACTGCAGCTGAAAAAACAGCTGAATTTGTTTTGCAGAAATATCCTGGTTTGCAGAGTATCAAGCTCACTATTAAAAAGCCTTGGGCACCTATTTTAAAGAGCGTAGACTACGTGGCAGTAGAAATCACTAGAGGGTGGCACACCGCCTATATTGGATTAGGTTCTAATATAGGGGATAAGGAAGCGAATTTAAAGGAAGCACTCAAACACCTTGCGCATCATCCAAGTATCAGAGGGGTAAGATGTTCCTCTTTTATAGAAACAGAGCCTTGGGGCTATCTTAATCAGGAGAAATTTTTAAATGCTGCCACAGAGCTACGTACCTTACTAACACCCAAAGAGCTGATGGGAGAGCTTCTAAGGATTGAGCAATTATTAAAGCGTGAACGTACCATTAAATGGGGGCCGCGTACAATTGATTTAGACCTCTTATTATATGATGATCTTGTGACACATGAGGACTACGTTACTGTACCGCATCCTAGAATAGAAGAAAGGGCCTTTGTGCTTGAGCCCCTATGTGAGCTTGCGCCTATGGTCATACATCCCCTTCTGGGAACAAGATTATTTCAGCTTCTTGAAGCGTTAAAAAAATAATAGATCAAATTTAGCTTCTAAGACATACTATCTCTCTATATAGCACATGATAGAAAGTAAATGCTTATAATTTTGGAGAGTAGATGATGCGTAAATTCAATTTGAAGCTGTACCTTTTAATCTTTTTATTTACTTTTGTTTTAATCTATCCTGTTTATTCGAAAGAGCCTTTAATTTATGATGTTTTGGTAATCGGGGGTGAGCCCGAAGGGATAAGTGCCGCTGTAAGTGCCAGCCGAAGAGGGGCTAAGGTTATTTTACTTGATACAAGAGCTTATGTTGGAGGGCTCTATACTTCGGGTATGCTCAGTATGCTGGATATGAACTATAAGGCTTCAGATACTTATCAAACAGTCAATGAAGGCTTTTTCAAGGAGTTTTATGATGATGTTGCCAGAGATGCCAATATAGATATTGAAACCACCAAGGCATATTTTGCAGACTTACTAGAAGGCGAAAGTGTAACAACGGAGCTTAATGCTTCGTGTATTTCCCCCATAAAGAATCAAAGTAATGCAATCATTGGAGCAACTTATGTGAAAGATGGTCTATGTAAAACGATTCGTGCCAAGGTTTTTATAGATGCAAGCAGAGATGCCGAGTTTGCAAGGAATGCTGGCGTATCCTACAGAGTAGGACGACAAGAGTTGGGGGTGCATAATGACTATGCAGCAGCAACTCTTGTGTTTTCTGTAAAAGGAGTAGATTGGGATAAGGTTAGAGAGCATTTAAACAGCGACGACTCTATTTATACAGGAGCCAATAGAAAAGCAGCTTGGGGCTATTCCAATATGCTTAAGTATCGCGCCTTACCTAAACAATTTCAATTAAGAGGGCTTAATCTTTCACTACAGGATGACGGATCTGTAGTTATTAATGCGCTTCAAGTGTTTCATACCGACTCCTTGGACCATGATAGCATTCAACAGAATTATAAAAAGGCTATCAAACAGCTGCCACGTATTGTTAGACTATTGCGAGCTCATGCAGTTGGGTTTGAAGAGGCTAGATTGTATCGCTATGCAGATGAGTTATATATTCGTGAAGGTGTAAGAATTATTGGAGAGTATACTTTAACAGGGGAAGATGCTTTTAATAATGTTGACTTTGAAAACAAGATTGCTTATGCGAGCTACCCTATAGATTTGCAGGCTACACATAAAGACTCCTTTGGAGGATGTACTTTAGCTGCAATGAATATCTATTCAATTCCTATTACAGTTATGGTTCCTAAAATCATAGATAATCTCCTTGTAGTAGGCCGCTCAGCGAGTTTCGACCCCGTTGTTCATGGCAGTGCACGTACTGTGCCTGCAGGTATGGCCCTTGGCCAAGCTGCAGGCACTTTAGCAGCTTATAGTATCCAGCATTCTCTTCTTGTAAGGGCCTGTAGTCTAGATCATAACCACGTAAACAATATCCAATCCATGCTGATAGCAGATGGCGTTAAGTTGGATACAGTGATTAAATCTTCTCAGCCAGAAAAGGGCAGCTGGGCCTATCCATATATGGTAGGGCTTAGAAAAAAAGCCTTTTTATCTATGGAATATAAGTGTAAAAATAACTATAGATGTAACCGGCTAGCAACCTTTGGAACGGTATCACGTATACTGACACTGGTAAGTTCACATTCTCATATCAAGATCCGTAGGATACGTCCACCAAAGGAACCTATGGCTGTACTCACACCTTGTAAAATGGTTAATGTTGCAAATGATCTGCTGGGTACTCATTATAAAACACTCTCTGACTTATACAATGCAAAGATCATTGATGAAAAAACGTTTAAGCACCTGCGTCATAAGTCATATCTATTAAATGAGGATGTCTATGCTATGATGTATCATATTATCTGGCATGCGGCTTTCTCTTAAGTGTCGTCCCTATTTTATAGGTTGTAGTAAATAGTGTTTAAACACCTTCATTTATGTTAATATTAAAAGAGTATAAAATGGATAAATGAGGTAAAGTGATGAATGCATTAACTATTTTACAAAAATACTATGGCTATCGTTCTTTTAGAACGGGCCAGCAAGAACTTATAGATCATATTTTACAAGGAACTGACACCATTGGGATTTTGCCCACTGGCGGAGGGAAATCCTTGTGTTATCAGATACCAGCCTTACTCTTAGAAGGCATCACCCTTGTTATTTCTCCGCTTATTTCTCTGATGAAAGATCAAGTAGATACACTTAAAGAATATGGCATACAAGCAGAGCTTATAAACAGCAGCCTTAGTCATACGGAGTTTAGAGAAGTTATTCAAAATGCAAAACAAGGGGCTTATAAGCTGCTTTATATAGCACCTGAACGTCTAGAAACAGATAGTTTTATAGAACTTATGGAGCTTTTGCCTGTAAGTCTTGTGGCAGTAGATGAAGCACATTGCGTTTCTCAGTGGGGACATGACTTTAGACCGAGTTACAGACGTATTGCAAAGATGATACAGCTTCTGCCTAAAAGGCCTATTGTGGCAGCGTTTACGGCGACGGCTACTGAAATGGTTAAAGAAGATATTATCAATCTGCTTAATCTTAAAAAGCCTTTTGAGTTTATAGGCAGTTTTGACAGGCCTAATTTATACTTTGAAGTAAGAAAACCAAAAAGTAAGTTTGAAGATTTAAAAACTTATATCACTGAAAGCGCGGGGCAAAGTGGTATTATTTACTGCGCTACCCGAAAAACAGTCGATGAAGTATGTGGTAAATTAAATGCTGCAGGGGTACCAGCCACAAAGTATCATGCAGGACTTGGAGAAGGAGAACGTTCAGAAAATCAAGAAGAATTCTTGTATGATAGAGCGCCTATTATGGTAGCGACCAATGCCTTTGGCATGGGTATAGATAAACCTAATGTAAGATTTGTCGTGCACTATAATATGCCTAAAAACATGGAGAGCTACTACCAGGAGGCGGGAAGAGCAGGCCGGGATGGGGAAGAGGCTAAATGTATTTTACTCTTTAGTACTCAAGATATTATGACCAATAGGTTTCTTATAGAAAACGGAGGATTTGGTATAGATCATAGTGCAGAGTACCAAAAACTTAACGGGATGGTAGATTACTGTAACACAGAAGGCTGCCTTAGAAGTGCTATTCTCACATACTTTGGACAAGAAGCTATAGATGGAGGCTGTGATAACTGCGGAAGCTGTAATAATGAGACTGAGCAAACAGATATTACAATAGAAGCTCAAAAGATTATGAGCTGTACTAAAAGAATGAATGAGCAGTTTGGAAGTACGCTTGTTACAGATGTTTTAAAAGGTGCAAATACCCAGAAAATTAGGGATATGAGATTTAATCTGCTCCCCACCTATGGGATTATGAAAGATTACAGTAAGGAAACCATTAAGGAGATTATCTCTTTTTTGATTGCTGGAGGCTACTTGGCACTGGTTGGGGACCAATACCCTATTTTAAGACTGACACTTAAAAGCTATGAAGTCCTAAAAGGGCAGCAAAAAGTAGCCATAAGGAGAATTTTGACTCCTGAGCAGCCAGTTGTGCATGCTGAAACAAGCATTAAACAAGATTTATTTAATCGTTTAAGACAGGTAAGAGCACAGATTGCAAAAGAGCACCAAGTACAGCCTTTTATGATCTTTCCAGATACTACGCTTAAAGATATGTGCAAAAAGTATCCGAGTAACAAAGAAAAAATGCTCCAGGTAACAGGGGTTGGGGAGCACAAATTAGAAAAGTATGGTGATCTTTTTATAGAAGCTATTGTAAGTTATATGAGCGAAAACAATATCCTAGAGCAAGATATAGAGTCATTGGAGCAAGAGATAAGTAAAGCTTCTAAACAAACCACAAAAACCGGATCAAAAGATAGTCATAAGCAGACGTATACCCTCTATAAAGAAGGTATGAATATAAGTGAAATAGCTAAAGAAAGAAACCTAACACCTATGACGGTAGAAAATCACTTATTAAAGTGTTTTGAGGAAGGCCTTGACCTAGATTATGGTGAATTTATCCCAGCGCCTTATGAAGAGCAGATTGCAGCAGCTATAGAAAAGTGTGGTACAGAGCTTTTAAAACCCATTAAAGAAGCACTCCCAGAAGAAGTGAGCTATACAGCTATCAAGTTTGCGCTTTGTAAATACAAATATAATGGGTTATAAGATAAGTTTTATAAATGAGACGCCATTAAAACAATAATAATACCTGGACTAGCCTATTTAGCTAGTAAAGCTGGCGAGTGAAACGATATATAAGTATAGGACGGTCTATTTGATAAGATAACATCAAATAAACTGTCCTATTGATCTATTAGCCTACTGCATTATCTGTCAGTGGTTTGGAATCAAAACTTCCGTCGTAACCATCTGGGAAGTATATAATAACTGCTGCCATTCTATTTTCACCGACTAAGCGGACTACGTATGCGGAGCCGTCAGATAACTCGGATACTACGGTTACCCCAGTTTGTGGGTCTGAGAATGCTACCTTGCTGCTGGTTATTGTAACACTTTCTGGGATTAACTTTGAAATTTCCTGAACTGCTTTATTTTTCCATTCTGGGCTTTCTAGATCTTTATTATTCTCATCCCTAAAATGGAGGTGGTAAAAACCTGCACGAAGTATTGTACCATTCACAGAATCTACGGAGACATGATAACTCTTTGAACTCTCGGCTTTATTAGGAGAACTAAATGATATTCCCCAAATATCGGAGTTTGGAACAGGGCTTCTTGAGAAACTTGCTTCAGCGGTGTAACCTGTTAAATCTACTCCATAGGCCTTTTTAAGTACGGCGGCAGCATAGGAGGCAGCCTGCTTAGCTGAAATATCTTTTTCACCTGGAATCATATTGGCTATAGTAGCATTGTATTTTTCTTCGATCTGCTCAGGTGTAATATCTTTTATATAGCTTAATTTATCTTTGATTGCATCTTCGAGGGGGCGATCATGAGCTTTCTTAGATAGGTCAACAACGGAGTATGCCACAGTATCTTCAGTTATTGCAGATTGATTTTTACTATACGCTGTATCATGATTCGCATCGAGCACTATATTCGCCGAGGTACTTTTCGGTATATTATTGTTAAGAGCATAAACCATTAAGGAGTTGCTTCCCACTATCATAGAAGCAGCTGCAACAAATACCCATGTCTTTTTAACCATTATTTTAAGTTTTGCCATTTTTATAATCTCCTTTTAAATAAATGTAATGTAGTACTACAAATACATCATACATCGTTATAGATTACGGAGTTTTCAGCAGGTTGTAAAGAAGTTGTAAAAACAATTTGAACGCTGGTTCCTTTTTCTAAACAAGAGGAGATCTTTAACTGGGCACCATGCAGATGAGCAATCTCCCTGCAAAGGGACAAACCCAAACCTATCCCACCTGAACTACGCGAGCGTGCTTTGTCCACGCGATAAAAAGGTTCGCATACCAAAGCAGTCTGCTCCGCGTTCATACCACATCCAAAGTCCTTTACTTCAAGGATTGGGACGGTATCCAAATAAGCAGATAGCTGTATGGAAGAATTCTCGGCAGATGCTTTCACTGCATTGTCTACAAGGTTTACTAGTAGTGATTGAAGAAGGATGGAATCTCCCGCTAATTCATTCAATGAGGAATGAATATCAAGCTTGATAGATTTTTCTTTTAACTTCGGTGCTAATACTAAGCTTACCTGATGAAACAACTCAGAAGGTATTATTCTCTGAACATCTGGTTTACTATTTCTTATAAGAGCCAAATCGAGTAGTTTAAATGCCAAGTTTTGCATTCTATCAGTTTCACTAATAATATAAGCAGCTGCTTTTATGCGATTTTGCTCACTTGCATTAGCGTTTTGCAAATATTCCCCATAGCCACGAATCGCTGTAAGGGGTGTCCTCAGCTCATGGGCTAGGTTGTCCACGAGGCGCTGTTTATCTTGAGCGTTTTTATCAAGCTCAGTAATCTTTTCTTGTATGCTAGAAGCCATCTGATTGAAGTTTTCTGCTAAGTCATGGAACTCATCTTTGCCTGGGATGCTGATTCGGTCGTCGTATACGCCGCTAGAGATTTTACGAGTAGCTGTTTGCAGAATTCTTATAGGTTGAGTGAGTTGTCTTAAAAAAAGCAGCAATACCAATGTCAGAACTATCTCAACTGAGACACTGACCGTAATGAGATAGCGAATAAGTTGTGAGTGGGTATGATAGAGTTCAGATAGATCCCGAACATAAGTAAGGGTATAATCTTGGAGTTGCCCTTGGACCCTCCCGGAGATATATAAGTATCTTTTTCCGCTATTTGACAGAATCTGTAATTTAACAGCATTAGAATCTAATTCTTCATTACCTGTGCTGTATGGGACAGAAAAAGGGATATTTGTGAAAAGAAGCTCATTGGAGTGGTTCAGTTCTAGGAATACATCTTGTTTTCTATAGTAATTAGCATAGGACCGCATCACACTTTCCATAGAGACGGGCGGTATCTCAGCTTCTTCGCGGTAGTAATTACTGTTCATTGCTTCAAGAATACCATTCCTGATGAAGTGATATTCACCCAGTGCCCGATTCTTATCCCGTTGCATATTAAGGGAAAAGCTGTGTTTAGAAGTCAGGTATGAGCTGATATTGATGGATACAATGAAAATGATTAGAATGCCAATAAATGCTTTTTGCCAAAACTTCACTGGTCCACCTCCAATCGATACCCCATCTTATATACAGTTTTTATTCTGTTTTCCCAGTTTAACTTTTTGCGAAGTTTCTGAATGTGTACATCTACTGTTCTGGTCTCTCCGAAATAGTCATACTCCCAAGCCAATTTTAGAAGTTTTTCACGAGATAGTGCGATATTTTTATTTTTGATGAGTATTTCCAGTAATTCATATTCGCGAAGGGTAAGTTCGATTTTATCTCCGTTCACCGTAACTACTCTGCTTTCGAGATTTACGACAGTACTATCAAGAGAAAAAATATTTAATGATCGCTGGGTACGACGGAGTACGGCTTCGATACGGGCCAGCAATTCAATGGTTTCAAAGGGCTTTGCAATATAATCATCTGCACCTAGTTTTAATCCTTTGACTCTATCAGATAGATTACCCATGGCAGTGAGGAAAATTACAGGTATGTTCTTGGGAACATATTCCATGAGGGAAAAACCGTCTAGACCTGGAAGCATGATGTCTAGGATAATCAGAGAATAAGTATTCTGTTTTAAGCATTCAAGCGCCTCATTGCCTTCATATACCTGTGTGCTGGTATGGCCTACCAGCTCAAGATTCATAGCAATAAGGTCATTTATAGATTGCTCATCCTCGACGATGAGAATGTGTGCCATAAAACCACCTCCGTTCTTATTTTAGCACATATGGTAATTAACTAATGTAATAGAGTTGTAAATTCGATTTAATGAGTCCACAGTCTGATTAAAGGCGTAGCTCATAAATGACTGTGATTTTCATTGTAACCAAGTATTTACAATATATACAGAGTGATTAGCTAAAAGATAGATGTTGTGATAAATTAGGAATATTGCTGATGGATGCGTGGTAAAAACCGCAGTTACAATGATACGGTGAACCGTATTATTAATAGGGAGGTTTGAAGAAAGGTTATATTCTTTTATAGATATATCCAATAAGTGAAGTGTATTAAAATGAAGAATATAGTTAAAAGGCTGATAGTATGGAAGAGAATTAGCAGAGATTTTAAAGTCTACAAAATGGGCTAATTTTAAGAAGGTTATCGAAAAAGCAAAGATAGCCTGTGAAAATAGTAATATCAATATATTGGACCATTTTGCCGACATCGGCAAAATGGTTGAACTCGGATCAGGTTCAGCAAGAGAAGTGGACGATATGATGCTCTCTGGGTATGCTTGTTACCGGATTTATTATGGCAGACATCATTTAAGAAAAATATAAACATTAATACTAAGTGGATATACTATTTTCTTAACACTTATTATTACAAGAAGCATATTAGCAAGTTAGCAACTGGAACAAGTAAAAATATGCCTAATATCACTAAGGAAAACTTCTTGAATATAAAGGTAGCAGTTCCAAAGGTAGAACGGCAAGATAAAATAGTAGAAATAATTTTATCTTGGGATAAAGCAAAGCATAGTAGAGGGAGATTTTAGGGTTCGGAAGTTGCCTCTGGAGTGTTTCGTATAGAAAATCTTAGCAGTTTATTCAAATGGTTTTTAGGGAGACTGTTTGAGCAGCAATTATAAACTTTGTATATAAAGTTTATAATTCGCGAGTTTCGACCGTTCATTTGAAGAAAGTGCTTAGATTTTTAGAAACACGCAAGCGAGTAACTGGAGAACCCTAAAATTCCCTGTGGACCTATAGAAAATTATGAATAGTAGTTTGCGGACAGTCTGGTGCGGAGAACCGTATCACAAGTAAGTTCAAATGGATATTAATATGGAATAAATTGAATTAGGGAACGAACTCTTTTTTACGTTACTCTATTTTAAAGTGTTAGTAATAGACATACCAGCCTTTAACATGAGCATCATTCTTTCGGCGCTGTCTTCTAGGAGCTCCTTGCCTGATTGGATAGCTTGATCTAAGGACATTGGGTGATCCATGATACTCATGATCGAAGCTATGCCATAGTCATAAACTTTAGAAGCGTCCACGCCTATACTACCTACTATTGCAATAACAGGTATATTATAAGGTTTTGCTGCCTCGGCAACCCCTACGGGAACTTTACCATAAACAGATTGGCCATCTATTTTGCCTTCGCCAGTAATGATGAGATTTGTATCTTTGAGATATTCATCAATATTAACAGCTTCCAATACTGTTTTGATGCCGGACTTTAAAGTGGCTTTGCAAAATACTAGAAGAGGAACACCTAAACCACCAGCGGCGCCAGTGCCAGGTACTTCTAAAATATCTTTTTTTAATTGCTCCTTAATGACACCAGCATAATGTTTGAGTGCGGTATCAAGTTCTTGTACCATCTCGGGGGTAGCGCCTTTTTGAGGGCCAAATACAGCAGAGGCACCTTGATCACCGCAAAGCGTATTAGTAACATCACAGGCCACAATAAACTCTACTTCCTGCAATCTTTTATCTAGTGCTGACGCATCTATTGTGTGGATAGACTTAAGATATTTAGCGCCTAAGCCTAATACATTGCCAGCTTGGTCTTTGAATACCACACCTAAGGCCTGGGCGAGTCCCATACCGCCGTCATTGGTGGCGCTTCCACCAATACCCATAACAATTTTACGAGCACCTGCGTCAAGAGCAGCCTTTACAAGCTCTCCAGTACCATAAGTTGTGGTCTCCATAGGATTGAGCTTTTCTCTTGGCACTAATGTAATGCCGGATGCTGCGGCCATCTCTATGACAGCGCTGCCATCTGGCAAAATACCATATTTCGCAGGAAGCTTTTCGCCAAGCGGACCTGTTACATTGATTTCTTTATAAGTCCCATTTGACCCCATGATGATAGCATCTACTGTCCCTTCTCCGCCATCAGCGATAGGGATTTTAACTATAGCAGCGTCTTTAAAAACTTTTTTGATGCCTTTTTCGATACTGTTTGCAGCTTCGATGGCGCTCATACTTCCCTTGAAAGAATCCGGTGCAACAATAATTTGCATAACATCACCTCTACTTATAATATTTTGAGATATTTGTTTAACGACTTTTTCTAATATATTTATTATAGTTTCAGGTTATGTGTTTTACAATGTGTGCAACGGACAATAGAGGCAGGATAAAATTATGGTTTTTTGTTCATGAGGCACAATCAGAAGATGTTAGTCTAGAAAGAGCTTAATAGCTAAGTAGATTTTCATACACTCATAAGGTTTCGTGATATCTATTTGATATAAGTCATTGAATTTATTGAGCCGGTAGCGTACGGTGTTGCGGTGAAGGTTCATGTGAACTGCTGTATCTGAACTACTCATATTACACTCAAAGTAAGATTTCACCGTCTCTAAGAGGTCGTAGTATGCTTGATCTTTTTTGGGGCAGCTAAATAGATTATGAAATGTGTTTAAGTAAAAGAGCTTTTCGCCTTCACTTAAAGTATTTAACATAAGCTCTAGGTGATAGTTGTTTACCCATAAAAAAGAGGTATAAACAGCCTTGCCTTTGTAAAGTGTGGCGAGGGTTTTAGTTTTTTTATAGTTTGGGGCGTAATCTTTAAGCTGATTGCATAAATCACTGATATAAAATCTAGGTAGTACCTGGTAATAGTCAATTAGTGATTTGGCAGTTTTACTTAGGAAGGCCTCGAGGTGTAAATGATCATGCAAGATCAGAATGATTTCGTCCTCGTATAAATCTATGATATCTTCGTGTATTTGAAGCGTTGTTTTAATATAAGTGCGTATTTTAGTTTTTATCTTTTGTTTTTCAAAGTTTGTTTTGCTGCTTTTATCAGCTTGATCAGCTGTATTGATTTCTAAAAGAACGATACGCTTACTGGCAGAAAAATTGAAATCCGCAATATGTGCTCGGCTTTCTAATACCTCTTCTTGCACGGAGGGAAGCTCATTAAAAAGCTGAGTAAAAAAAGAACGTTTTGTTTCTTCTTTCAGTTGTATATATTTGCGATGTTCATCTTCTGCTACGATCAGTTCAACTAATTCTTTAACGATAAGAGTGTAGCCTTTTATAAATTGGGGATCGCCTGTAATACCTACAGCGCCTATGACTTCATCTTCATAGTAAATAGGCAGATTAATACCTAGTGCGCAACCTGTATAAAGATGCTGATTAGCTTCGGTAATAATGAGTTCGCTGCTATTTAGAATACATGAGTGTGCACCGGGATGAAAAGTGTTTACACGTGCCTTATTGGTAGAAGCAATAATATTTCCATTCAAATCCATAATATTAATGTTAGTATCTAAAATGTTGATAAATCTATCAACAATCTTTTGACAAGTTCCTTTTTGCAATAACATAAGTGCTCCTTCTCATGAGTATAGATTTTATAAATTTCTTCTAAGAAAGTATATCTCACCATAGTCTAAAGGGTATATGATAATTTTATTATAACCAGTAAGACTTTTTTTGTCAGTTGCTGATTATAAATAATTAGATTATAATGAGGTTTAATTAAACTATGGGGCTAATCATGCTGACTAAAAGGAGTTTGTTATGCAAAATTTTTATTCTATGGTTAATATACAGGCTATCTTATTTATTTATCTTCTAGTAGGTGTTTATGCAAATAAGAGAAAAATTATAAATAGTAAGACCCGTCAAAGTTATATTGACTTCATCATTCAGATTGCACTGCCGTGTATGATTTTTAATTCATTTAATCAGGATATTTCAATAGAGCAGTTAAAATATGCTTCTATTATTCTAGTCGTATCATTTCTGATTTGTCTATTTTCTATGCTTCTTGGAAAAGTACTTTATCGCAAATACCCGTTTGAAAAGAGAAGTATTTTGCAATATGGGGCAATTATTAGTAATGCGGGATTTGCGGGACTGCCTTTAGTTGCAGCGGCGTATGGTGAACTGGCACTCTTTTATGCATCTGTTTTTGTCATTCCCAACCGTATTTTTCTATGGTCTGCCGGTATCTCGTTGTTTACAGAGGCTGACAGGAAAACAAAAATCAAAAGTGCGTTATTAAATCCAGGAATGATTGCAGTTGGGTTAGGTCTTATCAAAATGCTGCTTGGTATACAGCTGCATCCGAGTGTTGTCTCGGTTATTAAAAATATAGGGGATTGTACGGGGCCGCTTTCGATGATTATAGTAGGAACCATTCTGGCGGAGATTAGCATAAAAAATGTATTTGAAAAAGGTGTTTTCAATCTTACTTTTATACGTCTTATTCTAATTCCTGTAGTTGTCATGGTATCCATGAAACTGTTGCAGATGGATCCAACTGCAATTAAAGTAGCCGTAGTACTTACTGCTATGCCTGTAGGGACTACAACTGCGCTGCTCGCACAAAAATACGGTGCAGACTATACATTTGGTTCAAAATGTGTTTTTGTATCCACTGTATTATCTATGATTACAGTGCCTATACTTACTATATTTTTATAAAGGCATTACTTAAAATACATACTATAAAATCAAGTAACTACATAAAAAACAAAGTGTTAGCGGCATAATAAAGCTGCTGACACTTTTTGCTATAGTGATGAATAACTCAAGTTTACATGTTGTTTCTCTATAGTATTGAAACAGATGAAATGTAAAATTAAATAATGCATTCAATTTTTGAATAGTTAATAAAGCGAATAGAAAAAAAGAAAAATCTTATAGTCTTTGCCAATAGTTTTTAGACATGGAATTTCATATAATTCAACTAGATTCATAAATTTTTCGATCTTAAGTAAATCTAATAAATGACGTATCATAAAAAATAGAAGGTAAGGTGACTTATATGAGTTTTATTCCAAAAGGCGTTATTCCACCGATTATTACACCACTAACTGATGATGGACAATTAAACGAGAAGGTATTTAGGCAATTAATTAATCATTTTATAGACTCGGGGGTACATGGCTTATTTCCTCTAGGTACGACAGGAGAATTCTATGCATTTAATAATGAAGAATATAGGAGAATTCTTGAAATTACTGTAGAGGAGACAAAAGGACGTGTACCTATATATGGCGGAGCTAATCATATTACGACGAGAGGGACTATTGAACTTGTAAAAATATGTGAAGAAGTAGGCGTTGATGCAGTTTCTGTTTTAACACCTATGTTTGTATCACAAACTCAAGATGAGCTGTATGCTTTTTTTGAAACGATTGCGAAGAGTACGACACTCCCTATTATTATGTATAATAACAAGCCAAAAACTAACGTAACGATTGAGCCTGAGACTGCAGCGAGGCTTGCTGAGATTGACAATATTGTTGGGATCAAAGATAGTACTGGAGATATGACTAACGCAGCGGAATACATTAGACTGACACGTCATAATGACAACTTCCATGTACTGATGGGAAGAGATACGCTTATTCATGCGGGATTATGCTATGGTGCAACAGGGGCAATTGCATCTTGTGCCAATGTTGCGCCAAAGGTTGCAGTAGATATTTATAACAAGTATGTAGAGGGTGACCTGAAAGGTTCGTTAGAGGCACAATTTATATTTGCGCCGCTTCGTATAGCTTGTAATATGGGTACTTTCCCTGCGGTTATTAAAGAAGGGCTTATTCAACAAGGTTTTGAAGTTGGCAAATGCCTAGAACCTATTGCAGAACTTTCAGCGGATCAAAAGGCGAAGTTGAATCGTGTTTTAAAAGAAATGGGACTTGTATAGCCATTACGTAGAGGTAAAACTAAGTTATCGAATAGGGGCGCAAGGTGATTTTAGTATTCTCCAGTTACTCGATTGCATGTTTCTAAAAATCTAAGCGCTTTCTTCAGCCTAAAGTGAGTGTATTTCTCATTTTAGGTTATGAACGGTCGAAACTCGCTGCGCTCAGACAGTCTCCCTAAAAACCATTTGAATAAACCACTAAGATTTTCTTTACGAAACATTTCATAGGCAACTTCCGAATACTAAAATAACTTGCTAGTCATTGATAATCTTTAAGTGTTCTTATACAACGTTGGAGGTAAATTATGTTCTATAAAGTATGCGGCGATACGATTGTTATAAGGCTTGAAAAAGGTGAAGATGTCGTTCGGTCAGTTGAAGCAATCTGCAAAAAAGAGAATGTAACTTTAGGTTATGTGACAGGGATTGGTGCTGTTAATCATGTGGCTATGGGACTCTTTGCGACAGAGGAAAAGAAGTATTATACCAAGACGTATGAGGGCGATTTTGAAATCTCAGCGCTTGTAGGCAATATTACTACACAAAATGGAGGCGTATATTCCCATTTGCATATTACGATTACAAATTCAGTGAAGGAAACGGTTTATGGCGGCCACTTAAATGAGGCGATAGTTAGTGCAACTGCTGAAATTTTTATTCGTATCCTAGAGGGTAAAGTAGAAAGAGTGTTTGATGAAAAGATTGGACTTAATGTAATGGATTTATAATAGGATATGATTTTGGGGCTGCTTTGAGATTTCAAGGCAGCCTCTTTTATAAATAGACAAAGAATAGCATATACAATTAATTAAAACGAGTCTACAATATGAGATAAAGACGATTTATGAAGGAAGGAGTAATGAGATGAAAAATATTGCATTTATTGTGCCAAGAGATGAAATGCTCTTACAGGCAGCAGAAGTCATTAAAGAGGAAGGCCTCGAGGTTCATACTTTAAAGGTAGTTAAAACAGCAGATGTAGTGAGTGAGGCGAGAAAGGTTATAGCAGATGGTGTTGATCTGATTGTAGCAAGAGGGATGCAGGCATCTTTAATTAAAAGCTATACCAATGTGCCGGTAGTAGAAATTTGTTTAACAAGTCAAGAAATCGGCAGACTTATAGTTAGGGCTAAAAAGATTTTGCAAAAAGCAAAACCACGGATTGGTATTATTGGCTTTCCAAATATGTTTTGTGACATGACTTATTTTAATGATATTTTTGATATAGAGCTGCATCGGTATTTAATTAAAGAGAGTGATGAAACACAAGAAGCTGTAAATAAAGCATTAGCAGATAAAGTAGAGCTATTAATTGGTGGGGAGATGACTGTTGTCACAGCCAATATTGTAGGCATCCCAGCACTTTTTTTAGAGTCTACTAAAGATTCTATCAGACAAGCGACACAGATTGCTAAGAATATGAATTATGCCAGAGAAATTGAAAAGAAGCATAATGCACATATGGAAGCGCTGGTAGGTTACTCTTTCAGCGGCATATTAAAACTTAATCAAAGCGGCGTGATTATAGTAGCCAACCATATGATGCAGGAGATATTAGGTAAAAGATGCGAAGATATTATAGGCAAACATATAGGGGATGTTTTAGATGAAATTGATTTTGAGAGTATAGAAAGTGTTTTAAGCGCTAAGAAGGAAAGTTATTCTTCTTTTTTAAGAATCAATAATATGGCACTGATTATTATGGCAGTACCTATTCAAGTAGATGATGAAGTTGAAGGGGCTATTATATCCTGTCATAAGGTGCAAAAGTTAGAACAAATGGAATCACAGGCCCTTCGCGAAATGTATCTTCATGGGTATGTCGCTCAGAGTAACTTCACCCAGATTCTAAGAAAATCCAAAGAGATGAAAGAGATTATTGAACTTGCTAAGCTTTTTGCACAGACAAAAAATCCAGTTCTGATTTATGGTGAGGTAGGAACAGAAAAAGAGCTATTTGCGCAAAGTATCCATAATAATAGTGTTAGGAAAAATGCACCCTTTATATCTATTAACTGTAATGGAATGAGTGAAGAAATGCAGACTACGGTATTGTTTGGAAATAATTATGCAGATAATGGGATAGAAAAACAAAAGGGTGCATTGGAGATTGGTAATTATGGGACAGTTTTAATTCATGAGATCGAACAGCTCACAATGCATTGTCAATACCGCTTATTTAAAGCCATTAAATACAAAACATTGATTCAAAATGATATTGAAAAAACAATGACTTTAGATGTAAAAGTAGTAGCAACCAGCAGAAGAAATTTATCTGTGCTTGTTAAAAAAGGACTTTTTAGAGAAGACTTATACTATGCTTTAAATGCATTATCCTTCGAGATTCCTCCTTTAAGAAAAACACAAGAGGACATTGAGATCTTATTAAATGAGTATACAAAAGCATATGCGGCGCAGTATGAACGCTATATCGTTTTAACTACGGGTGCTAAAAAGATGATCTATGAATATCAATGGGAAGGTAACTTGATTCAACTAGAAAGCTTTTGTGAGAGGATGGTGCTTACTGCACCTAGAAGAACAGTAGATGAAAACTTTGTGAGGTATTTATTAGGTCAGTTATATCCTATAATACGCCAGGTGAATGATGAGGAAAAAGTGGTCGTTTATAAAGCGCCAGAAGGAGCAATTATTGCGGAATTATTGGAAAAACACAAGGGTAATCGTGAACTTGTTGCCCAGGAACTTAATATAAGTAAAACTACTTTATGGCGTCATATGAAAAAGTATGGTGTATCTAATAAATACGATATATAAGAAAGGATTTAATCAATTATGTCAATACATGTAGTTAATGAAGCTAAGCGTTGTTTAAATTGTAAGAGACCTTTATGTAAAGAAGGATGCCCTATCAGTACGCCCATTCCTGAGATGATACAAACCTTTTTGAACGCTGAGCTGGATGGGGCTGGTGAGATGATTTTTGATAATAATCCACTATCCATTGTTTGTTCGCTCATTTGTGACCATGATAAACAATGTGAAGGACACTGCATTCTAGGAAAAAAGGGAGTACCTGTACACATCAGTAGTATTGAACACTATATTTCAGATACTTATTTTGATAAAAGAAAGGCAAGACGTAATCCTGCTAAGGGAAAAAAAGCGGCTGTAATAGGATCGGGGCCTGCTGGTATTACAATTGCTATTATTTTAGCTAAAAGAGGGTATGATATTACTATATTTGATTCAAAAGAAAAAATTGGAGGCGTTCTTAGATATGGTATTCCAGAATTTAGATTGCCAAAGACTATTTTAGATAGATACCATAAAAAATTAATGGAATTTGGTATTAAAATCAGACCTAATACATCTATTGGTGGTGCACTAGAAATAGATGATTTGTTTAGAGACGGTTATCGTGCTATTTTTGTTGGAACAGGGGTATGGCGCCCAAGAAAGCTAGGGGTAAAAGGAGAAAGTTTTGGCAATGTGCATTTTGCAATTGATTATTTATGCAATCCAGACTCTTATCAGTTAGGAGAACGGGTAGCTGTTATTGGTGCGGGCAATGCGGCGATGGATGTTGCAAGAACAGCTTTAAGAAAGGGTGTTAAACATGTTACTGTTTACGAAAGATCATTTAAAGCTGCAGCATCACCGAGAGAAATCGAGTACGCGAAAGTAGACGGCGTTGAGTTTGAGTACTGTAAGGAAATCGTAGAATTAACAGAAACGGGCCCTGTCTTTAAGGCGATTGAATATGATGAAAACGGTGATATTGCAGCTATATCAGATACAACAACACATTATCCTGCAGACTCTACAATTGTTGCAATCAGCCAAGGACCTAAAAATAAAATTGTCTCTACCACTACAGGGCTTGAGGTAAACAGCAGAGGTTTATTAGTTGCAAACGAAAAGGGACAGACTACAAGGGAAGGGATTTTTGCCTCTGGAGATGTAGTTCAGGGAGCAAGAACGGTAGTTGAAGCTGTAGCCCACTCTAAAGTGGTAGCTGATGCAATGGATGAATATATGCAAAGCTTAGAAGCGGAACAATTGAAATGAAAATGGAAACATCCACTTCATAAAATGAAAGAATGTATGATTGATTTAAAAAAATGATAGAAGTTCATTGTGTTTGTCAATTGAAAGCAAAAGAGCCACTTTTGTATAATAAGATTGCGAGATACAATCGCAAATATGATTTTAAAGGAGATTATAACCATGAAAATTGGGTTTATCGGTTTAGGCATTATGGGAAAACCCATGAGCAAAAACTTATTAAAAGCAGGTTATGAACTAGTTGTTAGAGACTTTAATAAAGAGGCTGTTGCAGAAGTAGTTGTAGCGGGAGCTAAGGAAGCAAATAGCTCAGCTGAAGTTGCAGCCCAATCTGATATTGTAATTACCATGTTACCTAATTCACCTCACGTTAAAGAAGTTGTTTGCGGAGAAGGCGGCGTACTTGAAGGGGCAAAAGAAGGACTCATTCTCGTTGATATGAGCTCTATAGCACCACTTGCTTCTCAGGAGATAGAAAAAGCTTGTGCCCAAAAAGGCGTAAAGATGTTAGATGCACCAGTAAGTGGCGGAGAACCTAAAGCGATTGATGGAACACTTTCTATTATGGTTGGTGGCGATAAAGAAGTTTTTGAAAAAGTATATGATTTATTAATGGCAATGGGTGCATCAGCTGTACACTGTGGTGGAATCGGAGCTGGTAATACAACAAAACTTGCAAACCAAGTAATAGTAGCCCTTAATATTGCGGCAGTATCGGAAGCTTTTATGCTGGCTGTTAAAGCTGGTGTGGATCCACAGCTGGTATTTGACGCTATAAAAGGTGGACTTGCAGGAAGTACGGTTATGAATGCCAAAGCACCTATGATGATGGAAGGCAACTTCAAACCAGGCTTTAAAATTGACTTACACATAAAAGATTTAAACAATGCACTAGACACAGGTCATGACGTAGGTGCACCACTGCCTATGACAGCTACTGTGATGGAAATGCTTCAAATGCTTCGTGCAGATGGATGTGGGCAAGATGATCATAGCGGTATTGCAAAATACTATGAGAAACTTGCGGGCACGACGATTAAAAAATAAAAGCTTACCCCCAGTTTTATACTTAAAATTCAAGTCACTTATCTTTGGAACATATCTAAGATAAGTGACTTGAACTATTTATAACGGGGTTCTTACCTGCTCGGCCCAGTGGTTCTTTGCAAGATCAATAAAATCACGGGCAATACAGCTTAAATAGCTGTCCTTTTTATAACTGGCTACCACATCCCAAGTTGTTTTTTGGGGAAGAGAAAAACACACCATATCATCCCGACCAAGGGTATAGTAGCGAGGAATCAGGCCACAGCAGAGATTAGATTCAACCATTGTAATAATCGTACTGGTACTGGAGGTCTCAAATAATACCTTTGGCGTAAAATTGGATTTTTCAAAAATAGAATCCACTACATCTCGGCTGGTAGACTCTTTATACATCAAAACAAAAGGGTCATCTTTGAGTTTGGAAATATCAAGGGTTGCCAAGGGCTCCCCGGGCGGACTTGCCAGGTGGCTTAGGGGATGCTGTTTAGGAAGTGCTAAGAGAAATTCCTCTGTCAGGATTGTAATATAAGCATCATTTGTTTTATGGCAGTCGCATAGTGTCATAAAAGCAATATCCAGATCTCCTTGCGCTACAAGCTGCTGCTGCTTTTTGACACTCATTTCTATGGGTTCAACTACGATATGAGGGTATAAGCGATGAAAGGTGGGATAGACAGAGGTAAACATAATAATCCCTCGTCCAGGGGTGAGACCTACCGATAGGTGACCTTTTTTGGTATCCGCGATATCGTTGATAATGCGGTAAGCCTCTCTTTTAATTCTTAAGATTTCACGTGCGTTTTTGATATACACCTCACCTGCTTTGGTGGGACGCCAATTGGTCCTTGATCGATGAAAAAGCGGCGTGCCTAAATCTTTTTCTAATTTAAGTAGCTGTTGATTAAGCGCTGACTGAGTAAGAAAAAGTTTTTCGGCAGCATGGGTAATATTACATTCTTCGGCAATTTTAATAATATATTCTAATTGCTTTGACTCCATAGGTAGTCTCCTTTACTCTAAAAATTATTAATTGAATATCTAGAAAATAAAAGATTAATTAATAATTATCTTAACTTATTTATATAACAAAATACTTTTTGGTGCAAGAATTTAATAGAGGGAAATTAACTAAAATACATAAGTAAAAGGTCTTTGAATAGCCAACTCTTAATTTTTCTAATAGAAATCTAATCATTATGAATTTTACTTATAGATAATTTTCATATATAATAAGGACATAGCTTAATAAAAATATACATAAGCGATAAAAAGATTGAGTTTAGTTTAACTAGAAGTCGTCTTATGTAGAAAAATGTTATTGTGCCGGACAAAACATGATAAGTTAACAAATTAATAAATTAACAAGTTAATAAAGATAATTTATAAATATGGCTTGAGAAGGAGATTGATGATGACACCAACTATTACAAGTATGGAAGTTTATCCGGTTGCAGGCAAGGATTGTATGCTGCTTAATTTAAGCGGAGCCCATGCACCCTATTTTACAAGAAATGTCGTTGTTCTAAAAGATAGTACAGGCGCAGTAGGTGTAGGCGAGGTGCCGGGTGGTATTAAAATCACTGATGCACTGGAAGCATGCAAAAGCCTAGTGCTGGGAACTAGTATTGGAGAGTATAAAAACACACTACTTAATATAAAAAGAGAGTTAGATAAAAAAGGAGAAGAAGATAAAAGAGGCAATCAAACCTTTGATCTTCGAATAGGAGTACATGTTTTAACAGCTATTGAGGCACCTCTTTTAGATTTACTTGGGAAGCACCTTAATGTACCCGTTGCTGCCTTGCTTGGTGAGGGGATGCAAAGAGATAAGGTCAGAATGCTGGGCTACTTATTTTATGTAGCAGACAGAAAGAAGACAGATCTGCCCTATGATGAAGCGCCAGAGGGTGATTGTGACTGGTACCGCCTTCGCCATGAAGAAGCTCTGACACCAGAAAGTATAGTAGCCCTCGCCAAAGCATCTAAAGAAAAGTATGGTTTTGATGATTTTAAACTAAAAGGTGGCGTATTAGAAGGCAAAGAAGAGATTAAAGCGATTAAAGCCTTGAAAGAAGCTTTTCCGGAGGCTAGAATTACACTAGATCCAAATGGTGGCTGGCTACTAAAAGATGCTATTGAACTTTGCAAAGATATGCATGGCATTTTAACATACTGCGAAGATCCATGTGGTGCAGAAAATGGCTATTCGGGCAGAGAAATCCTTGCTGAGTTCAGAAGAGCTACGGGACTTCCTACAGCGACCAATATGATTGCTACAGATTGGCGGGAAATGAGCCATTCTATGATACTTCAGTCAGTTGATATTCCGCTGGCAGACCCTCATTTTTGGACCATGTCAGGCTCGGTAAGAGTAGGACAGATGTGTAATGAATTTGGCTTAACATGGGGCTCTCATTCCAATAATCACTTTGATATTTCCCTTGCTATGTTTACACATGTTGCGGCAGCTGTTCCAGGCGCTATTAATGCGATTGATACACATTGGATCTGGCAAGAAGGGATTGAAAGGTTAACTAAGGAACCGTTGCAGATTAAAAACGGCTTTGTAGAAGTTCCTAAAAAGCCAGGGCTCGGTATTGATATTGACATGGATCAGCTTTTAAAAGCTCACGAAGTGTACAAAGCAAATTGCCTAGGTGGCAGAGATGATGCGATGGGCATGCAGTATTTGATTCCAGATTGGAAGTTTGATCCTAAGAAACCTTGTATGGTACGCTAAAACAGGACTCTTAATTTTTTTAATAGAAATCTAAACATTACTAATTTTACTTATGGGTATTTATAATATATAATGTTAATAAGGTACAGATAATATATGCAACATGCACAAAATAATATTCAATAAAAAATGAAAAGGGGAATTTACGATGACAATGAAAAAATTATTATCCCTCGGTATGGCTATGGTTTTAAGTACAAGTGCACTCATGGGCTGTGCTGCTAAACCTCAAACTTCAGCACCAGCACCGGCTGCCCAGTCAAAAGATGCACAGGCCGAAAAAGCCAGCGAAAATACATCTTCAGCTTTTGATAAGCAAAGAGTACGTGTTGTAATAGGTTCTACTTCGACTTCAGGGGACTCTTATATGGTTGCTGATACAGTAACACGCTTTTTATCAAAAGAGCTTAACTTTAACGGCAAGGTTGATGCAGTCGGTGCAGGAGCGGCCCTAGACGCGATCAAAGGTGGAAAAGGTGATGGCTCAACGATTATGATCTTCCATGACATGACCTATCTTGGGGTTGCATTTGGCGCATATGATGAGGCTTATGCATTAGAAAATATGGTGATTGGGCCACGTGTTGGGATCAACCCAGGTGCAGCATTTGCAGCAGCAGAGAAAGCACCCTACAATGATATGAAAGAAATAGCAGAATATCTTAAAGCAAATCCTGATCAAAAGGTACGTGTTGCTGTTGAAGCAGGCGGTGTATCACACATTTCATTTATCTCATACTATGAGTGGGTTAAAGAAGAATATGGTGAAGATGTAGCTAGTCGTGTTGTTGTAATTGTAGGTGGGTCAACTGCAGATAAATGCCAAATGCTTTGGGATGGTAATGCAGATGTCATCTTTGCAGATTATTCTTCACTTAAACAATATACAGAAGATGGTGTAGATGCTCAGCTTAAAATGAAGTTTACGGCACTTCTTGATGAAATTGAAGGCGTAGATATCCCGACATATGCAGAGCAAGGCATTAAGTTATACGGTGAACCATTCGCATTCTCAAAAGAC
This sequence comes from Cellulosilyticum sp. I15G10I2, assembly GCF_900095725.1. NCBI lineage: Bacteria > Bacillati > Bacillota > Clostridia > Lachnospirales > Cellulosilyticaceae > Cellulosilyticum > Cellulosilyticum sp. I15G10I2. Next base: position 247,040 of record NZ_FMMP01000007.1, on the reverse strand, counting down.
TTCTTAATGTATTTACCAAAAGATACGCCACAGGCTATAGTAGATGAACTTGACGCAGCAATGGCGAAAGTAAGTGCAGATCCTGAGTTTATTGAAGAAATGAAAAAACTTACATATGCTGCAGGGTATCTACCTTCAGGAGAAGCCTCAGCGTATATCATGAAAAAAAGAGATTCTCTTACTCAGTTAATTAATGAAGCACCACCACTTGATGATCTTACTGTTCAATAATATAGAATAAAGCTTACTACTAAAAAGTCGGAAATCTTTCTTGAAAGTTGAGATTTTCCGACTTTTTAGTAGTAAATATAGAGAAACTACTCATAAGCTTGAGTTATTCATTGCTATAAGGTTGTTTCTCAGAATGATTTCACATCACATATAATGGTGAATAACTAAAATTTAATGATGTGGAATCTATATGTAAAGATTAAGAGATAAGGAGGCTAGCCCATGGCAGATTTATTTAAACTTAAGATTGTGTATTCAACATCTCACCTTATTGGACCTAAAATTGTTGGGATGATACTTATTATTTTGGCACTCATTATGGTAGCGCAAGAGATTATAAAAAGAAGAAAAGAAGGCAGATCATTCAGCTTTAAAGGCAAAAAGTTTTTTGAGGAAAACTATGATAAGTTAAAGTTCTGGGGAACCTTAATTTTATTTGTTCTTTATATCCTAGCATTAGAACTCGTTGGATTTTTAATTGCAAGTCTTATATTTATTTTCTTATTTAATATTTTATTTGCAGGTATTAAAAATATAAAATCTATTGCTGTTTCAGCTGCAATTTCAATTATTTCTAGTGTGAGTATTTGGTATATTTTTGGATTTTTGTTCAATATTACATTACCCTAATCAGAAAGAAAGGTGAAAATTATGGAAATTTTCGGAATTACACAATTCGTGGTGGCGCTATTAGGTGTAATCGGCGGTATTATTTTTGGCGCTATTCCAGGTATGACAGCAACGATGGCAATCGCTATTTTTCTGCCATTAACCTATGCATATGATCTTACAACATCCCTTTATTTGCTCTTGGGGCTTTATGTAGGAGGGATAAGCGGAGGGCTTATTCCAGCTATACTTATTAATATTCCTGGAACGCCTTCTTCAATAACTACGGGGTTTGACGGCTATCCTATGGCAAAACGCGGCGAGGCAGAGCGTGCTTTAAGAATAGGGATTACAGCATCACTTATGGGTGGTATCATCAGTTTGGTTTGTCTTTGGTTGTTTACACCACCTCTTGCGCGGCTGGCTATTAAGTTCTCAGCTGTTGAAAAATTCTTAATTATTCTATTTGCTATGACTGTTATTGCAGCGCTTTCAAAAGGCAATATGATAAGAGGAATTTTTGCAGGGTTCTTAGGCGTTTTTACAGCACTGATTGGTGTATTTGGAGACAATAATCAGCTTCGTATGGTGCCTGATATGTTTAAAATGCAATTAATGGGTGGATTTGAACTTCTGCCGGTACTTATAGGCCTTTTTGCCATCTCTCAGATTTTTGAAGAGGCAGAAAAAGGGATGCGCCGAGAAGCCATCAGTGGTGAAATAGGCAAGTCCACGCTCAAGTTCTCGTTCAAAGATTTTAAAGGTCAGTTTGTCAATGTGCTTCGGTCTAGTGGGATAGGTACTTTTATGGGCATTTTACCAGGGGTTGGAGGAAGTGCAGCTTCGCTTCTTGCTTATTCACAGACAAAGAACTTTTCTAAAAAGCCTGATGAGCTTGGAAAAGGAGCGGTAGAAGGACTTGTTTCTAGTGAGTCTGCTAATAATGGACTAACAGGTGGAGCACTTATTCCACTGCTTTCACTGGGGATTCCGGGAGACTCAACAACAGCTGTGCTTGTTGGCGCTTTCATGCTTCAGGGAATTCAGGTAGGGCCGCTGTTTATTACACAGAATCCAGATATATGGCATGTTATTCTGCTCGCACTGCTCATATGTAATATATTGATGTTTGTTGTGATGTTTTATCCTATCAAATTTATTTCTAAGATTATTAACATTCCACAGTGCAGACTTTACCCTGTTATTATCATTATGTGTTTAGTAGGGGCGTATTCTATAAGAAACGGAAATATGTTTGATGTATGGTCTTTATTACTATTTGGCCTTCTTGGCTATATCTTTATGAAAGTTAAGCTGCCAATAGCGCCTTATCTGATCGGCTTTATTCTTGGAAGAGACCTAGAAAAATATTTCATAGATTCACTTAAAGGCGCAGGTGGTAACTTAGGCGTATTCTTCTCAAGACCTATCGGATGGGCGATATGGATCTTAATCTTTATCTCCATTGGATATGCTATTTTAGATGATAGAAAAGCAAAAAAAGCAGTTAATATAGCTTAGTATAAAAATTAAACTTCTGGCCATCCATTCTTTATTAAAGGATGGGTGGCTTTAAATATCGGGATAAAAACATAATAAGGAGGCATTTAGAGTGGCAGATAAAAAAAGACCCCTTTATATAAAGGTTCATGAAAAAGATAATGTGGCTATTACTGTAGATGTGGTAGCGCAAGGTGTAGTGGTAGTAGATGATGTGGTTGCTTCCGAGGAGATCCCAGAGGGGCATAAAATTGCAATCAAAGATATTCCTAAAGATGGGAAAATTATACGTTATGGCGTAGTGCTAGGGTATGCCATAAATGCGATCTCTAAAGGAGACTGGATTAATGAAAACATGCTGCATCTTCCTGTTCCACCGGAAGTAGATGATATGGTGTTTGGTACGAATATTATAACAGATTTGCCTACGCCTCCTGTTTTGACCTTTGAAGGCTACAAAAATCCAGATGGCGGCTATGCGGGGACTAGAAATATTTTAGGGATAAGCACTACAGTTCAGTGCGTAACGGGTGTGCTGAATGTGGCGGTAGAACGTATCAAAAGAGATCTTCTGCCTAAATACCCTAATGTAGATGATGTCGTACCGATTAATCACGCTTATGGGTGTGGTGTGGCCATTAATGCGCCGGAGGCAGTGATTCCTATTCGCGCTTTAGCCAATCTTACCAAACATCCGAACTTTGGCGGGGAACTCATGTTGGTTGCCCTAGGATGTGAAAAGCTGACACCGGAGATGATTGTAGCTGAAGAAGATATTAATCCAGAAAATGTGCTCGTTTTACAAGATATTGAAGGATTTGTAAAACAAGTGCAGGCTATTATGGAAATGGCAGAAAAGAAGCTACAGAAGTTAAATGCAAGAAAAAGAGAAACGCTGCCGTTATCAGACCTCGTGATTGGTATGCAGTGTGGGGGCAGTGATGCTTTCTCAGGTGTTACAGCCAATCCATCAGCAGGGTATGCTGCAGATATGCTGGTAAAGGCTGGCGCAACAGTTATGTTTTCGGAAGTGACAGAAGTAAGAGATGGCGTATACCTTTTAGCTGAGAGAGCTGTTGATGAAGAAGTGGGCAAAAAGCTCGCCAAAGAAATGAAGTGGTATGATAACTACTTAGAAAAAGGTGAAGTAGACCGTAGCGCCAATCCGACACCGGGTAATAAAAAAGGCGGATTATCTAATATTGTTGAAAAGGCAATGGGATCAATTGCAAAGTCAGGGACTTCACCAATAGTAGAAGTACTTTCACCCGGAGAACGTCCAACTAAAAAGGGACTCATTTATGCAGCAACACCAGCCAGTGATATTGTGTGCGGGCCTATGCAGCTGGCATCAGGTATTACTTTACAAGTATTTATGACAGGCCGGGGTACGCCTTATGGCTTAGCAGCAGCACCTGTAGTTAAGGTATCTTCTAGAAGCAATCTCAAAGAGAGTTGGAATGACCTCATCGATATTAATGCAGGAACAATTGCTACAGGGGACGCAACGATTGAAGAAGTAGGGACTGAACTTTTTAACTTCATAGTTGATGTAGCAAGCGGACGCAAAAAAAGCTGGGCAGAAGAGTGGAAGATCTATAATGACTTATGTATTTTCAACCCTGCACCTATTACATGATAAAAAAGATAAGGACTGACACCATATGTTGTGTCGGTCCTTAATTTATGTGCGATAATAGAACTTATTTATATTCTTCTAGTGTCTTTAATAAAATATCCGTATCAATAGGTTTCTTAATATAACACTTGGCTCCGAGTGCTATACATTCATTTTTCACATTTTCGTCTCCTACGGCGGATATAATGATTACAACTGCTTCTGGGTCAATTTTGATCACATCGGCTAGTACCTCCATACCCTCCATGGTATTCTCAGCCATATTTAAATCCAAAATAACAATACTTGGCCTCTCACTTTTGAATAGCTTCATTGCCGCATCCTTGCCTGGTGCCTCAAAAATAGTATACAGACCTTCTTTTTCAATGATTTTTTTCACAAACATTCTCATATAAGATGAATTATCTACTATTAATACTTTTTTCATGTGTAAAAGCTCCTTTGTATATATTAGGTTTTAAATTTAATGATTGCTTTTAAATATCTCCCTATTTACACAGAACTTTGATTTGCGTAAATAGTCTAATACATTCATCTATTTCTTCTTTTTTAGCAGCTGTCTCAAACTCTATTGCTAATTCATAAAGAGAGCTAATTCTTAGATTTCCAGAAGAACCTTTTAACTCATGAGTAAGCGCAGCCAATTTATGAAAATCCTTATTATAAATAGCATCCCTAACACCTAAGAGTAAATCAGGGAGACATTTTATATAGTCTTCAAGTATTTCTCTTGCATCTTCTTTATTAAGTCCAGTGTCTTTAACTAAGTTATCAATATTATCATTTATTATGCCGTTATAAGTGTTCTGATCTGCTCTTTCTTTAGTGTTCGCCGCTATCATATTAAATAGGATATCAGAATGAATAGGTTTGCTAATATAATCATCCATACCAGCTTCAATACACTTTGCGTAATCACCTTCCATAGCATTAGCAGTGATTGCAATAATTGTGGTATGCTTTTTATTGCCTTCAAGGCCCCTTATTTTAGATGTGCATTCATACCCATCCATTACTGGCATCTGACAATCCATAAAGACAACATCATAATCTTTTTCTGACACTGCTTTTAAGGCTTCACTGCCATTTACCGCCACATCACAAGTCATATCACGAGTTTTAAGTATACTTATAAGTATTTTACGATTCATCTCATTATCTTCAACCAATAGAATTCTCGGCTTTAATGGATTCTTAACTTCTTTAACGCTATGCGTAGTTACGACTTTTTGTTCTTCATCTTGTTTTGTGAGCCCTAATACGAGAGAAATGCAGCCAAATAAGTCATGCTTTCTCACTGGTTTAGCTAAATAAGATGAAAAGCCATATTCTTTTGTCATATGAGCGTCTCCCTTTTGAGTTACAGAGGTTAGAAGAATGAGTTTAATATCTTTGGCAGAAGTTATTGTTTTTATTGTTTCTGCAAGCTCATATGCACTCATGTCCGGCAGTTGATAATCTATGATGGCAATACTTATTTTGTCTTTGGTATTTGTAGTTGAAAAAATGGTTGTAATAGCACTAGCTCCATCCTTGGCTTCAAAAACCTTGAGATCGATTCCCTCTAAACAGGCACTCATACTTTTCCTATTATTCTCATTATTAGCTACAATCAAAATGTTAATGCCCTCAAGCTTTTTAAACATTAAATGGTGTTCAGATATTTCTTTTGTTAGTTTTAATTTCACATTAAATTTAAAGGTAGAACCTTCTCCATATATACTATGAACTGAAATTTTACCCCCCATGATTTTCACGAGTTCGTTAGAAATGGCAAGTCCTAGCCCAGTGCCACCATACTCCCTAGTTGTAGAAGCATCTGCCTGACTAAAGGATTGAAAGATAGTATGAATATGCTCCTCGCGAATGCCGATCCCAGTATCCCTTACTTCAAAGCTAAGACAGGCTATCCCCTTTTTTTCTCCCAAACAATCCACTGTAACAGAAATCTCACCCTCTTTAGTAAATTTTATTGCATTACTTATGAGATTGTTTAGTACTTGCCTAAGTCTTGATGGGTCGCCAATAACCTCTTCAGGAACTCCCGATTTAATTATGGTGTAAATTTCAAGACCTTTTTCTGCTGCTTTAGGAGCCAGTAGTGAAGCGGCATCTTCAATAATCATTCTTAAGTTAAACCTAATCTCTTCCATCCTCAACCTTTTGGCTTCTATCTTCGAAAAATCCAATATATCGCTGATAAGATATAATAATATTTCTGAAGCAGATTTGGCTTCACGGATAAATTCTTCTTGTTTTAAAGACAGAGGAGTTAACTGTAATAGTTCGAGAAATCCAAATATGCCATTTATCGGAGTCCTTATTTCGTGAGACATGTTAGCGAGGAACTGACTTTTTGCAATATTCGCGGCTTCTGCCTGCTCTTTTGCTTTGTGCAGCTCAGTTTCTGCTTTTCTTTGTTCGGTGATGTCCTCAGCAGTACAAATAAGGTATCTAATATTGCCAGTTATCTCCTTCTGAGGTTTGCTTTTAACCCGAAGTAGCCTATTTTCACCTTGGAAGTTTTTAATCTCAAGTTCTCTTTCGGCAGGCTCATTTTTTTCAAACAGCTCCCAATTAACTTGCGACAACTTATTTGCAGTGTCTATGTCAAATATATCATATAAATCCTGATATTCTAACTCCTCTTTGCGCTTTCCAAAAAACGCTGCATGGGCTTCATTCACACTTTCATAGGAATTAGCATTACTTAAAGCCCAAATCTGTGATTGAGAGTTATTCAGTAAAAGTGCTTGTCCATTAATGATTGATTGATAGGCTTTTTCCTTTATAATTCGGGTTCTTATAGATGAAAGAAGTATTGAAACTTCCCTTAATATTTCGACTTGTTTCTTATCCCAGATGATAGACTTCGACAAACTTTCATAACCTATAAACCCAATTAATTTATTTTGATCTTTTAATGGAATGGTAAGTGAAGCTTTTATTCCCTCTGTCTCAAAAACCTCTGCTTCAAACACTGCTTCATCTGGAAGACCTTCTTTACTATTTATTGCAATAAAATCATTATTATTAATACTACGCATTAACCATGGAAGCGCATAAACTATTTCTTTTTCCTGCGTTTCTCTTTTGGGTCGTAGCCTTTCCTTGCTCCATTGAGATTCTATTTCCATAAAAGTAGGATCTGTAGAAAAATAATAGATGAAAATTCTATCTAAATCAAAAAATATTCCGATTTCTTCTAATATTTTTTTTGATTCAGCCTGATAGTTAAGACTATCTACATTTAACAATCTTAGAAAAACATTATGAATTAGTTTAAGACCAGCACTGTCGCTTGTAAAATCTGTAAAGTTATCTTTTCCATCCATAAAGTTGCCTCCAAATTTTAAAGTTCACAAGGTTTAGCAATAAAAAGCGTTAATTCTTTTAATAAATCAATCTCATAAGGCTGCGAAAGCAGGTTGCCCGCTTTATCATATATAATTTTAACTATAGGTCTGGTTGGCATTGAATTATTTTGGCTTATGACTAAGCCTTTTTCATTTGAACTTAAAAGGACACCGCTTCCAGTAGGAAAGGCTGCTATGTTCATTGTAAATTTCCTTACCATTTCCACGTCAAAATAAATATTACTCATACCTATGAGGTATTCAATAACTTCAGATACTGTTTTAAGTCCCTCTTTATTTCTATTTGATATTAAATTATCAAACACATCACATATGGATACTATTTTGGCCATTTGATTTATTTCATCACCTTTTAATCCCATAGGATACCCACTACCATCACTTCTTTCATGATGCATGAGTACTGCTACCTTTACATGTGCGTTCCAAACCCGTTGTTCTCCTAATAAATCATAGCCGGCCTTTGGGTGCATAAGCTTAATATATTTATCCTTTTCAGTCTGAGTCTTAAACTCTCCTATAAGCTTCTTATCATTCAGTATTCTTATTTTACCAATGTCATGGAGCAATGCCCCAGTGGCCAAATCTTTAAGCTTTGACATATTGTATCCCATATGCGTTCCTATTATGGTAGAGAGTACACTGACATTTATCGAATGAGCATATACATTGCTATCACTTGCACTTATTTGTTCAACATTTATCAAAACATCTTTATTGGACAGTACATCCTCAAGTATAAACTCCACTGAATTTTTAACACTGCTATCATATGTTTTTCCTTCACGGCAATAGCTTTCAATCATTTCCTTCAAAGCACGTCTACTCATTTGCCTTGTCTTTTCAGAAATGTTTTCTTCAATGATTACATCTTTTGATAGTTCATCATCAATATATACTGAATTAATGCCCATTTCTTTAATCTTTTCGATATAAGAAGGGGTCAATTTTACGCCCTTATTAAGTAGAACCCTATCTAATTCATCGTAAATATGCTTTCCAAGGATTTCATATCCTTTTAAGTGAGATATGCTAACGATTCTCATATATATTTTTCTCCTTTCATCTCAGAAACCAGCACATTCTCAACAACTAGTCGTATTTAAATATTAGCATAATGCTACCCCTTTGACTACATGAATATGTATCCTAAGATTAGCCATCTTTAAGTTAGTTAATTCAAGAGCATGCTTGCCCATACTCTACCAAACTATCTTCTGAATTTGATAGTATACACACCAGAGCCGACTAGTGCTTCTTTGCCGCTGATATGATCTGCAAAATGTAGACCATCACTTTCTAATACCTCCTGAGCTTCATCTAGGTATAAAGTAGCTGTAGTATTATGAGGCACACAGGCTTTCAGGGTTACTGTATCTGCTTCTAATGTCCAGTCAAGCGCAAGTTTGCCATAGATGGTTTGATAACTAGCCTTCACATAAGATAGATCGCCCCCTATACGAGGATATAAAATGGCGTGTTTATAGCCAGGGTTTTCTTCATCGATTTCAAAGCCTGCGATTACCCTGTAGAGCCATTCGCCGATGGCGCCATAGGCATAGTGGTTAAAAGAGTTCATATCAGGGCTCCACATCGTGCCATCTGGTTTAATCCCGTCCCAGTGTTCCCAAATTGTTGTGGCACCCATTTTAACTTGATATAACCACGATGGAAAATCATCCTTAAGCAACAGGTCGTAGGCTTCTTTGGTATGACCGTTTTGACTTAATGCATGGCAGATATAGGGGGTGCCTACAAAACCTGTAACGAGATGTCCATTTTCTTTTTCAATTAACTTAACTAAGGTGTCGGCTGTTTTTTGACGATACATTTGGGGTACTAAATTGAAATAAAGGGCAACAACATGAGCTGTCTGAGTACTAGCAGTCATATTGCCGTCTTTATCAAAAAAGTGCCTTCTGAATCCTTCTACAACCTCTTCATATAAGCTCCAATATGTTTTATAATCAGCCATATTGCCGATGTATTTCGCCATTTTAGCAAATAGGCCGGTAGAGTAGGCATAGTAGGCCGTACAGGTTAAATCATTAGGTGTTGCACCAAAATAGCTTCCTTCTTCTGCATCCAGTGCCACCCAATCTCCAAATTGTAGCTTATAATTCCATATACCATCCACTGAATGGTTCCTCATAAAGTCAATCCAAGCTTTCATACTGTCATATTGTTCTTCTATAATCTTTTTGTCGCCAAAAGTTAAATACAGTGTCCATGGATTAATGACAGCTGCATCAGCCCAAGCTGCTGCTGAGTGGGTGCCTTTATTTAAGAGCCAATTGTTTTCACATCTTCCAGAAAGAATATCTGGCACCACATGAGGCACACCACCTTCTGGTGTTTGATCTGCGGCGACATCCTTAAGCCACTTATTAAAAAAAGTATAAGTGTTCATCAGGAAACTAGCGGTTCTGCAGAAGATCTGAGCGTCTCCTGTCCAGCCAAGGCGTTCATCCCTTTGAGGACAATCCGTTGGCACGTCTAAAAAGTTGCCCTTTAGGCCCCAGAGGATATTATGCTGAAGCTGATTGAGGTCTTTGTTAGAACACTCAAAGGCACCTGTCTGTTCCATATCAGAATGCACTGCATAGGCTGTAAAGTTTTCGAGGAGAGGTTCACCAGGATAAGTGCTTATTTTTGCATATTGAAAGCCTTGGAAGGTAAAGCTTGGATGATAGGTTTCTTCCCCTTGGCCTTTACACAGATAAACGAGGGTTTCTTTTGCAGCCCTTAAATTATCAAGGTACACATTGCCGTCGGCGTCTAATATTTCAAAGCAGTTGATTTCTACTTTGTCCCCTTTTTGACCCTTTACTTTAAAGTGAATCCATCCTGTCATATTTTGGCCGAAGTCAATGACCGTATCCCCTTTAGGTGTTACAAAAATCCGTTTTGCCGTAACTTCTTCTATTTCCTTTACCGTACCTCCAGACTGTGGCACTAAGTTATTTTTATCATAAGCAGCAATTTCAACTGCTTTCCAAGTTTGATCACAGAAACCGGGGGTATGCCATCCTGTTTGTTCTAAAGCAGCGTCATAGATTTCACCGTCATAAATTTCAGAGAAGCGTATAGGGCTGTCGGATCCTTTCCACGTAGTATCTGTCACAATGATCTCAGTGGTGCCATCTTCATAGTGGATATGAAATTGACCAAGAAATGCTGTTCGTTCACCATAATGGTTTCTTTGTAATTCAAATCCCATAACACCTTTATACCAACCGGCACCCACCTCGGCGCCAATCGCATTTTCACCTTCTTGGAGGCTGTCAGTAATATCATATGTTTGATACAATAAGCGTTTGTTATAAGATGTCCATCCTGGAGTCAGCTCATCTATGCCTATTTTTTTGCCGTTTAAATAAAGTTTGTACAGGCCCAGTGCAGTGGTAAATGCATAAGCTTCTTTTACTTTACCTTTAACCTGAAAGGCTTTTCTAACATATGTCCCTTTGGAGTTTTTGGCATCTTCTTTTGTTTCCGCGGAAATAAAACAAGCTTGCCATTCATTGTTAGAAAGCAGTGCTGATACAAAGTTTGCACTTTGGCTCCATGGGCTCGTTTCATCATAGTTATTAGCAGCCCTTACCCTAACAAAGTATTTATGGGCAGATTTAAGATTTATATCCTCTATAAAAACATGTGCAGACTCATCACTTGTAATGATGCCGCTGTCATACAAAATATTAGTAAAATCGCTGTCATCAGCCATCTGTAATTGGTAAGATGTCTGGTGTACACTTCGTTTGTCACTGTCCAAAATCCAGCTAAATTGCGGGCATGTTATTACCCCCATCGGTTGTTTTAAATAATCCATACGTATTTCAGATATTTTTAACATCTTTTACCCCTCCTATATCAAAGTCTAGAATAAATGAACAACTAAAATTTAAAGATATGATATCTTTATAGACTTAAGATATAGCAAATAAAGTTCTATAACAATAACGGTTATTCGTTATTCTATTGACCAAATGTCAGCTTTTTTATCGGAGAGATTTGAATTTCTTTATATCTGTACGATACTCCGCGGGGGTACGTTCTTCTGATTCATAAAACTTTTTATAGAAAAAATGCGTATTACTATACCCGCAAAGGGTAATGATCTCTGTTATTGAAAGTTCCGTATTGATAAGCAGCATTTTTGCTTTATTCAGTTTTTGCTCTTGAAGATGCGCAATAAAACTTTTTCCGGTCCTTTTTTTTAAGAGCATCGTTAAATACTTTTCATTTAAGGAAAAATGCTGGGCTACAGAGTGTAATGGACAATACTCATAATTTTTTTCTATGTACTCTAAAATATCAAAAATTTTGATGGTAGCTTCATTGTGTTTGGTATGCTTTGAGGCATTGCCGCGATAGGTTCTTAATAATTCCGTGAAGAGGATAATCATATAGCTTTCCATCACTTCTCTTTTACCTAGCGCGTCGCTGTAATACTCACAAAGCAAATCTTCCATAAGACGATGGATTTTCAGATTGCCATGGGTTTTAAATAGTAAGTATTGTTTCACATCATGAACTTTCATGACTGCATCCATTAAAAACTCTGCTAAAAGACCTTGTTTGGTCATTCGATTAAAAAAAGTGGAGGCAAAAAACTCTTTTCTCATTAAGATATTAACAATGATATCATTTTCTTCTGCTTTCTCAACAGAATGTATTGTTTTAGTATCTAAAATGCAAATATCTCCCTGCTGGCAGACAATATTTTTACCATTAATAATCTGAGTACACTTTCCAGACCAAACATAATTGAGTTCAATATAATTATGTTTATGTGGATAGACTTCCATAAAGCGATCCTGCTTATTAGTGCCTATATTTTCATAGGAAGATAAAAAATACTTATCTTCAAATAAATAGGCTTTTAAGAAAGTACCTTCTCCTTCGGCATATTCTTCATACTTTTTATAAACGACGTCTTCATCATTATACTTGCCTTCTAAAGCCATTCTCTCTTTTTCAGTATGTTTTCTTAAAAAAGCATCTAGTTCTGTTCTATCCATTGATATCCCCCATTTGTACTTTTAATTGTGACTTAAGAAGATCTCTAATTTGTATATTTATTATATATGGAATAGCTCTATAGTTTTAAAACGAGCCCTGATAGAATTTATGTTCTTTAATAAGAGACATAAGGTATGTTTCGGCAGGATTAAAGACAAGGTGTTTTCTATAGGCGGCTATGTTATAACGGTATACTTTAGGTGAAAGAGAAAAATAAAAGATGCCGCAGTCAGAATCAGCACAGGACACGGGCATAAAAGCAACACCCACTCCTTTTGAAACCATTTTGCGTACAGTAAGCATACTGTTCATTTCACATATTGTATCAGGAGAAAATTGAGTAATCTTTAAAACATCATCAACGATATTACGTATGGTAGAACCTTTTTTGGATAAGATAAAGCTGTCATTTTTAAATACCTTTTCGAGCTGAGAAGAAGAAATCTCTTTAATAGCATTATTGTGAAGCGTGCAATAGCTATGCGATTCAGGCACAGCAAAAATCACTTCTTCCTTTCTAAGCAGTTCATATTGATCAGTGAAACCGTTAAGGTGATTGACTGACATAAGAGCAATATCCAGTTTCTCGGAAAGAATCATTTTTGTCATGGGTAGAATATTATCCTCAATAACTTCAATAACGACATTGGGGAAAAGCTCTTTGAATTTAGGAATAATATCTGTAATCATTTCAAGTCCCCAGTTGGAGGTAATACCTAAGCTGATATGCCCTGTTTCAGAAAGCCTTGATATGTTTTGATAAAGCTTTTTTTGAATCTGAACAATAGAATGAGCAGCCTGAAGATACATATTGCCAGCAGGGGTAGGGATAAGTTCGCTTTTTGTACGCGTAAAAAGAGGGGTTCCTAGTTCAGCTTCCAGTTTAGAGAGATGCTGACTTAGAAGTGACTGTGAAACAAAGAGCTTTTCCGCAGCCTTGGTCATATTTTTTTGCTCAGCAATCTCAATTATATAATCTAGATATCTTACATCCATATTAATCCCCCTATACTATGCTATTAGTTAAAGTAATGGTGACAATCACTATTACTAATTGGTCTAATTGTACAACATATAGTATACTCAATTTATCAAATGTATTCAAGTTGAACATATATGGACTCTTAGAGCTGTTAGTAAAACGAGATACAATAAAAGGAGGTGTTTAAGGTGAGTACACAAAAAAGACAAGATATCCTATTTGCCATTATAACTTTGGTGGTGGGGGCGTTCTATTTTATTATGACAGCACAACTTCCAAGTAAAGGCGGGCTGGTAGATGGAAGGACGATACCCTATATTTTAGGTGGAATGATGATTATTCTAGGGGGGGTACAAATAGGACTAAGTTTAAAGTCCAAGAATAATGAGGATGTAGACAGCAAAGAGACTATAGACATCAAAACAGTACTAAAAACAGCCTTTTTAATAGTATGTTATATAGCTTTATTTGATATAATAGGCTTCCTAATAACAACTTTTATTTACTTATTTCTCCAATTTATAATTCTTTCTCCGGCAGGCAAGAAAGCTAATCTAATAGTGTATTTATTGATTGCAGGCGTATTTTCCTTTTTTATCTATACATCATTTCGCTATGGTTTAGATATTATGCTGCCTCAAGGTATCATAACATTTTTCTAGAATAGGAGGTATTTTGAATGTTAGATTTATTTGCACAAGGTTTTACCAATGTGCTTTCTCCCTTTTGTTTGTTTTTGATGCTTATTGGCACGATTGTAGGCATTATATTTGGAGCGGTTCCTGGCCTGTCATCTGTAATGGCTATTGCGTTATTTTTGCCTCTGACCTATGGTATGGATCCGGGACAAGGTTTATCTGTTTTAATTGCACTTTACATCGGGTCTGTATCAGGAGGGCTTATTTCAGCCATTCTTTTAAAAATTCCTGGGACACCAGCATCTATTGCAACTTGTTTTGATGGGCATCCGATGTTGGATAAAGGAGAAGGGGCTAAAGCGTTAGGTGCTGGAGTGGTTTTTTCTTTTATCGGTACACTGATTAGTATTTTAGCACTTATGTTTATAGCACCTTCGGTTGCAAAAGTAGCTATTAAATTTGGACCTCACGAATATTTTTCTATTGCAGTTTTTTCACTGATGCTTATTGCTACCTTATCAGCAGGTTCTATGATTAAAGGTATCTTTTCAGGCGTATTAGGCTTTGCTTTTTCTACAGTAGGTATTGCCCCTGTAGATGCCATCAGGCGATTCACATTTGGTACGGTAGCTTTATCTGATGGATTTGATGTGTTGACGGTCATGATTGGATTATTTGCTGTTTCTGAGGTGATTAAGATAGCCGAGACCTGCAGAAAAGAAGGCAAAACAGAAGTAGCCAAGGTAGATATGAAGGTAAAGGGATTTGGATTCTCATGGAAAGAATTTTTTGAGCAAGGACCTAATCTTATCAGATCTGCACTAGTAGGCTTGGGAATAGGGATACTGCCAGGAATTGGAGCAGGAACTTCCAATCTGGTGGCCTATACTGTTGCAAAAAATGCAAGCAAGAAAAAAGATGAGTTTGGTAAAGGCTATATAGGCGGGATAGTAGCCTCAGAAACGGCTAATAATGCTTCGGTCGGTGGTGCGCTCATTCCCCTTATGACGCTTGGTATTCCAGGAGACGGGGTTACAGCTTTGTTATTAGGTGCTTTTATGGTACATGGTATTGCGCCTGGACCATTGTTGTTCAAAAATTATGGACCTCTTGTATATACTATCTTTGCAGCCTGTATCATTTCTTCTGTTTTAATGCTTGTTTGTGAGTTTTATGGTATGAGGTTATTTGCAAGGATATTAAAAGTTCCTAAACATATCTTGCTGCCTATCGTATTGGTGTTGTGTGTTGTAGGTGCCTTTGGTTTATCAAGCAGAATCTTTGATGTATGGGCGGTTATAATATTTGGAGCTATTGGATACTTTTTTGTAAAATTCAAAATTCCTCAAGCGCCTTTTGTTATAGGTTTTATATTGGGGCCTATGGCAGAAACGAATTTAAGAAGAGGCCTTATGATGAGTGATGATAACTTTATGGGATTTTTCACTAATCCTATTTCAGGGACATTTTTAGGAATTACTTTTATTTTTCTAATTTATACAATTATCAAAGAGACAACAAAAAATGCTAAAAAAAACATTGCATAAGAAGGAGCGTATATAATGATTAAAGCGGGAACACCTGTAATTACAGATATGAAAATTTATCCGGTAGCGGGATATGACAGCATGCTGATGACTTTAAGTGGTGCACATGCCCCTTATTTTACGAGAAATATAGTCGTTTTAACAGACAACAGTGGCAATACGGGTATAGGAGAGATTCATGGAGGGGATGATATTGCTAAAACTTTAGAGAGTTACAAACCCTTTGTGATAGGGCAGGAAATAGGAAATTATAAATATGTAGTTGATAATATAAAAAAACGAGGCTGGATGAATGCGAATAATAATGGCGAAGGGCTTCAAAGCTTAGATTTAAAGAACCTTAAGTTCGTTGTACATGCTGAAACAGCGGTAGAATGTGCGATGCTTGACTTATTAGGTAAGTATATGAACCTGCCTGTATGTGCCTTGCTTGGAGATGGTCAGCAGCGAGATGAGATTGCTATTTTAGGTTACTTGTTTTACATATGTGATAAAGATAAAGTAGACTTGCCGTACTTAGATGAAAGTGGTAGTAAAGATCCTTGGTTTTCTATTAGGCGAAAAGTGTCGCTTACACCTGAACAGATTGTATCACAGGCAAAAGCAGCTAAAGAGAAATACGGCTTTAAAGACTTCAAGTTAAAAGCAGGTGTTCTGCCAGGCAAAGAAGAAATGGAAGCTATCAAGGCACTTAAGAAAGCTATGCCTGATGCAAGAATTAATATTGATCCTAATGGGGCTTGGTCGCTCAAAGAAGCTACCCAACTTTGCAAGGATATGCATGGTATTCTTACCTATGCGGAAGATCCTTGTGGACCAGAAAATGGTTATTCAAGCAGAGAGATTATGTGTGAATTTAAAAACGCTACACAGTTTCAAGTAGCAACGAATATGATTGCTACAGACTGGAGGCAGTTCTATCATGCATCTGCTCTGAAAGCTGTTGATATCGTTCTTGCAGATCCTCATTTTTGGACGATGAATGGCAGTGTAAGAATGGCACAGGTTTTAAATGACTGGGGTTTAACGTGGGGATCACATTCAAACAATCATTTTGATATTTCTTTAGCTATTTTTGCACACTGTGCGGCTGCTGCCCCTGGGAATATTACACCGATGGATACCCATTGGATTTGGCAGGATGGGCAAGACTTGTGTAAGAATGCAATGAAGATTGAGGATGGAAAAATTAAAATACCTAATAGACCTGGCCTTGGTATAGATATTGATATGGACAGGGTAATGAAAGCTAATGAATTATATAACACAATGGATAACCACGATAGAGATGATGCGATGGCTATGCAATACTTGATTCCAGGCTGGAAGTTTGATTCTAAAAAGCCGGCTTTAGTAAGATAAATAATAAAATAAAATAAATATCAAAAAAAGGAGAGGGAATAATGATTAAAAAATTAACAGCGATAATGATGGGATTTACAGTAATGGCGGGGGTATTATCTGGATGCAGTGGGAATGCGGCTCAATCATCACAAGCCCCAGCACCAAAAGAAGCATCAATGTCGGCACAGACATCAGCAGAAGAGGCTCAAACTGATAGTACAACAGACTGGCCTACTAAAACAGTACAGGTTGTAGTTACGGCAAGTGCAGGAGGCGATACAGACTTTAATGCACGTACTTTTGCGACTTATTTTGAAAAATATACGGGTAAATCAATGGTTATTACAAATACCCCAGGAGGCGGCGGAAGTGTTGCTACCTCAGAGGTTAAGAATGCTAAAAATGACGGTTATAAAATATTATTCTGTCATACAGGCCAAATGATCGTTAATGAAGTCGCCGGGCTCATTGATTATAATATGGATGATTTTGATATTGCAGGTATTCCTGCTATTGATAAAGGGACAGTACTGGTTGCCAGTGCCCAGTCAGGGATAACTTCTATAGATGATCTGGTAGCAAAAGCAAAAACACAACCAGGTAAAATTAGTTATGCGTCTGAGCTTGGTGGTTATTCACATTTGCAAGCACTTATTTTAATGAAACAAGCTGATATAGAGTTAAAGATATTAGACATTGGGTCTTCTTCTGAGAAAATCACAAACTTGCTAGGAGGGCGTGTGGATCTTGCAGCTATCTCTTATGGTGCGGTTAAAGACTATGCCGAGACTGGGGATTTAGTTATTTTGGGACAATACAACAATGAAAGAAATGAAAACTTAGGGGATGTACCAACCTTCAAAGAATCTAACCTTAATGTTGCCATGGAAAAACCGTATATTATTTCTTTCCCTAAAGGAACAGACCCTGCTATTATTGAAAAGATGAATGCACTTACAGAACAAATTGCAGCAGATGAAGATTACAAAAAGGATTTATTAGAAGGCTATAAGCAGCCGGTTGATTATTTATTAAAAGATGACGCTATAGCATTATTAAAGACAACCCGTGATGATTTCATGAGCTATAGAGAAGATTTATTAAAATAATAGATTTAAAAGTGAGCAAAACTTAAATATCAGGCATCTATTAAATAAATAATGGATGCCTGATATTTCTTTTTGCTTATTTTAGTGAAAATACTATAAGATTACAAATGATTACTGGTATTATTAGATCATAGAAAATCATAGAATATAATAGAAGGATAGCATAGAAATTAAAAATGAAACACCTATTTCAAAACATGAAAGAATGTAAAAACGATTAAAAAAGAAACAGAGATTTATTATGTTTGTCAATTGAAAGTAGTTGGAATAGTTTTATATAATAAAGTTATAAAATATAAATTGCGACCGGGATTTCACTATTTACCCCACACTGAGGGCTACTAAAAAATATAGGAGATGTTGCAGGCTTTCTTCCAATGATAGGTACCTAAAAAGATATTTTAATTTACATAAATATTAATTTTATAAGGGGGAATGATATGCAAAATAGAATTGAATTTCCGATAGAATTTGCTGAAAAAATAGTACAGATGTTTCATAAAGTGACCGGAGAGCATATCGATTTCATGAACCAAGACGGAATTATTGTTGCAACAACACAACCAGAGCGGTTAAAGAAAGTTCATGAAGGTGCCCAGAAAATTATGAGTGGAGAAGTTGACGAGCTGGCGATTGAAGTAGAAGATGCAAAACGACTCAATGGGGTAATGCCAGGTTATAATGGCGTTGTACTATTTAAAGGAGAAAGAATAGCCTGTATAGGGGTATCGGGAGATCCAAAAACGATGCGTCCTTTTCAGAGACTAGCTGCAGTTATTGCTAGAAAACAATACGCCCATTTTTTATCACAAAAGGTTAAACAAGATATTTCTGAAAATAAATAACACCACTATTTAAAAGACAAAATAAAGGCATTGGCAGATTAAACTGTTGATGCCTTTATTTGAATACTTTCTTATAATGCAACATTTATTATAGAGCTTTTATTAATATTGTTTATAATAGAAGGAAGAAAATATTTATGCCTTGAATATTTATTTTATATCTGATAAAATATAATTGTGCAAAACCTTTTTGGGCTCATTCTAATAACTAGCTAAGATAAGCATAAAAAATAGACAAAAAGCAAAAAATAACATAGAGTGTATAAATTATTAGCATAGGAGATGAGAATTATGAAAATTACATTTAAAGGGAATCCAATTACACTAGAAGGCAATATACTAGAAGTAGGGGATAGCGCACCTGACTTTTTAGTATCAGATAACAGTTTAGCGCCTATGGGCTTAAAGGATACAAGCGGAAAGCGCGTATTTGTAAGTGTGCCATCTATAGATACATCCGTATGTGATATGGAGGTCAGAAGATTTAATGAAGAAGCAACTAAAATGAAAGATGTAAGTATTTATCTTATATCTATGGATTTACCCTTTGCCCAAACAAGATGGTGTGGCAATGCAGGGATAGAAGCAGTAAAGACAGTATCTGATTATAAAGACAGAAGTTTTGGGCAAAGTTATGGAACTTATATTAAAGAATTGGGGCTCTTAACAAGAGCTGTATTTGTAATAGATGAGAATAATAAGATTACCCATATAGAATACTGTGAAGAAGTTACCAAGGAACCTGATTATGATAAGGTATTACAAGCGCTTAATATATAAATAGTTGAGGGAGGCCATATGAAAGATATTATTATAATAGGCGGAGGCCCTGCTGGGTTGACAGCCGCTATGTACGCAGGAAGAGCACAACTCGATACACTTGTTCTTGAAAAACAATTTCAGGGCGGACAAATGATGAATACCAATGAAGTGGAAAACTATCCAGGCATTTTACAAACGACTGGCCCAGAGCTTTCAAGTGTTATGTATGAACATGCCAGCCAATTTGGCACGCAGATGGCTTATGAAGAAGTAGTGGGTATAGAAGTCAGTGAATCTATAAAAAAAGTCATTACAACGACTGAAACTTATGAAACCAAAACGATTATTTTAGCAATGGGAGCAAAGCCAAGACAACTGGGCGTAGAAAAAGAACAAGATCTATGGGGCAGAGGCGTGTCTTATTGTGCGATTTGTGACGGAGGATTCTTTAGGGATAAAGAAGTTGCAGTTGTTGGAGGGGGAGATACAGCAGTAGAAGATGCACTGTATCTCTCGAGACTTGCTAAAAAGGTTTATCTCATCCATAGAAGAGATGAACTGCGAGCTACTCAAATACTTCAACAAAGGATACTGGCTTCTAACGTAGAAATCATATGGGATAGTAAGGTGACTAAACTTTATTCAGAGCAAGCTTTAACGGGGATAGAAGTTACCAATATAAAGACAAACCAAGTAAAAGATATAGATATTCAGGGACTTTTTATTGCTGTTGGAAGTGTACCAGCGACAAGTTTAGTAAGCGGCCATGTGTCACTTAATGAACAAGGTTATATTATAGCAGGAGAAAACTGTGAGACAAATGTAGAAGGTGTATTTGCAGCCGGAGATATAAGGCAAAAAGAACTTAGGCAGATTGTTACTGCAGCTTCAGATGGCGCTGTTAGTGTCTATCAAGCAGAAAAATATATATTAACAAGACAATAGTTATTAAGAAAAAGCAAAACAAAAGAAAACAACAAAACAAAAGGGGACGGTTCTCCAATATCACTGTTTGAAAAACAGTAGTATTGGAGAACCGTCCCCTTTTTTCCCTTCTTAGTTGATTGGAATTAAAAGCGTGTTGCCAACAAAGATTGTATTCGGGTTAGAAATATTATTTAGTTTGGCAAGTTCTTGATAAGTAGTACCTGCGCTTTTGGCCAGCTTAGCAAGTGTATCCCCGTATTGAATAATGTATTCAGTAAAATTGGGTTTAGCTTCTATAGCAATATCGCTGATAGTCGTTTGCTTGGTATCAATAATAGGAGTAACTTCTTCGATTGCTACTTTAGGAGAGTTATTAATAACAGTTATTTTATTTTGCACATCAATATTTTTCACACTAAAGGCACTAATATAACTTATAACAGCTTCATCAAGACCGGGATATTCTCCTGTAATCTGATTATCACTAAACATAATGTAACCATCTCCGCCAGCAGCAATGAAGTCATTAGTTGCTAAAGAGTAAGTAGCAGATAAGTCGAGAGCTTTATTAGCAATTTTAACACCTGATACGCGACTGCCAGATGCTTTAGATGCATCGAGGTTAAAGGTCATACCACCGATATGAGGGAAGCAACCAGCAGCATCTGGATACCCAGCAACACCTACTTCAAGTGCATCAAGAATTTCTTGTCCTGTAACATCGAGCGTAGCAATATAGTTACCAAATGGAAGAACGGTAATTATATCTTTCTTTGTAATATCACCTGCTTCAATAGAAGCACGGATTCCACCACCATTAGTAAGCGCAACATCTGCGCCCGTTGCCTCTAACATAGCATTTACAATAAGGTTACCCATATTGGTTTCGCCGGTTCTAACAAAGTCTCTGGCACCTTCTAGCTTAACAGGGGTAGAACCTATTTTTTCACCTGTTAAAGCATCAAATGCCATTTTTAATTCACTAATAAGAGCAGTAAGTTTTTCATCAGGAGCAGCGTCCACAGCGTCTTCTTTTGTATAAAGACTTGGAGAAAAACTTACTTTTTTATCTGCACCAACAGCTGCTGTTACAATACCTATTGCGTTGCCGTATTCTCCTGCTTGTACGATAAGCGTATCTTTTATTTGTCTTCCTTCGGGAAGCGTTGTATGACTATGACCATCGACAATAAGATCAATGCCTGTTACTTCTTGAGCGACTTTCTCACTCGTATATGTACTAGATTCATCAACGCCTAAGTGGGATAAGGCAATAATAATATCAGTTTTACCTTGAAGCTCAGCAACCATAGTTTGTGCGACTTTACTTGGATCTTCAAAGGTAAGTTCCGCTACATTTTTAGGATGCGTTTTATAGGTAGTCTCAGGTGTAGATAGACCAAAAATACCTAGTTTAATGCCATTCACTTCTTTAATGATATAAGGCACAAAAGGTGTTGTGCCATCTGTCTTTTTAATATTAGCAGAAATAAGAGGGAAGTTCATTTTGCGGCTAAGTGTTAGAAGATGCTCTTGGCCATAGTTAAAGTCATGATTACCAGGAGTCATGGCATCATAGCCTATAGCATTTAGAATTTGTACAATACCTTCACCTTTAGTTACTGTAGCAATAGGAAGACCGTGAAGTGTATCGCCGGCATCTAAAACAAGGACATTTTCTTTGCCGTTTGTATCTCTAAGCTCATTAATTTTAGCGGCAATTTTAGCAAAACCTATACCAGGATTGGCTTCAACCCGTGAGTGTGTATCATTAGTATAAACAATGGTGATAGTTTTTGGCGTCGTCTCGGCAGCCATCAAGTGTGCAGGAAGTAAAAGTACGGTCATTAAAAGTAGTGCGATGAATGAAACAAATGATTTTTTCTTAAACATGTAACACCTCCTAAATTTTATAGCATAGTACAAACTAATTATACATTAAAACTACAATAAAAATAAATAATATTTAAATAATTCTATAAAATTAAAATCTTAGTATGTGATTTGATATTGTTACGATACAATATAGAGTTTTTTATTTTAAATTCCTTTAAATATTGACTATAAATATTTATTATGTAAAAATAAGACCATAAAATATATTATAAAAAGAAATTGTATCGATACAGTTTTGAGGGTTATCGTTGTATTAAGAGGAGAAAATATGAAAAAAGTAGCCGTCATTCATGATTTATCAGGAATAGGAAGATGCTCGCTTAATGCAGCTATTTCTATTTTAGCCGTTTTAAAAAAGCAGCCATGTCCTTTGCCTACGGCTATACTATCTAATCAAACAGGATTTAAAAGTTTTTCATTTTTAGACTTTACGCAGTATATTAAGGAATATTACTCCCACTGGAAAAAGATAGGTTATCATTTTGATACCATTTATTCAGGATTTTTAGGATCTATAGAACAAATAGAATTACTTACTGACTTCATCAAGCAGTTTAAAACAGATAAGACATTAGTGATGATTGATCCTGTTATGGGGGATAATGGCAAGTTGTATGCTGTTTATCCTGAAGATTATCCAAAGCATATGAGAGAACTCATTCGCCATGCAGATGTAATAACACCTAATTTTACAGAGTTCACACTTTTAACAGGATATGACGCTCAAGAAGAGGGTATTAATAAGCAGAAGCTGATAGCCTGCGGAAGAGAACTTGCAGAAAATGGACCACAGCAAATTATAGTCACAGGGATCTGCAGCGCAGAGCAGCCGGACCATTTATATAACTTAGGAATGGATTTTGCAAAAGATGTTTGTTTTGAAGTCGGCACATCATACAACAACATCTCTTACAGTGGTACAGGAGATATTTTTGCATCTATAGTGTGTGGTTATCTGACTGACGGATATACATTAGAAGAAAGTGTTAAGATCGCTGCGGAATTTATTGCGAAGGCGATTGATTATACATCAAAGTATAACTTAGATACCAATGAAGGTATTATGTATGAAATATTTTTAAAGGAGCTGAATATATAATGAAACAATCTGAAAAAACAAGACTTATGGTGATGACAGCATTATTTGCAGCACTCATCTTTGTAGCAACACGAATTAATATTCCAACAGGCATCAATAATCGTATTATTCATGTAGGCGATGCAGCCATTTACCTTGCAGCATGTATTTTACCTATGCCCTATGCGATGATCAGCGGTGCAATAGGTGCAGGACTTGCAGATTTTATGACACCAGGTGCAGCATTATGGATTATTCCTACAATGATTATTAAACCTTTACTAGTACCCTTTTTTACAGCAAAGAATGGAAAGTTTATAGGAAAACGCAATCTCATAGCACCCATTTTAGCTGGTATCACGGGACTTGTAGGCTATGCTATAGCGGAAGGTATTATTTTTGGAAACTTTATTGCACCTATTGTCGGGATACCCGTAGCGTCTCTTCAACCGATAGGCAGCGCCATACTTTTTGTAATTATCGCCTATACATTTGATACAATGAAACTTAAAGCTCACCTTACAAGGCAGCTGAAAGGAAGTGCGTAATGACAATTTTATATACAATACACGATAGTTTATATGTCAATTTAACGAATAAGTGTCCTTGTGCCTGTACCTTTTGTGTCAGACAAGAAAGTGATGGGGTACATGGTGCTGATAACCTCTGGCTAAACCATGAGCCTTCTCTAAAAGAAGTGTTAGAGGCATTTGAAAAGCATGATTTAGACAGCTACGAATCCGTTGTTTTTTGCGGTTATGGCGAGCCTCTTGAAAGGCTGGATGTGGTTATTCAGGTCTGTGAATATATTAGGGCAAAAAGTAAAGTTAAAATAAGACTTAACACAAATGGCTTGGCAGATCTTATTCATGGCAAAGAAACAGCACCGCTTCTTGCGGGCAAGATCGACGAAGTATCCATCAGCCTTAATGCCCCCAATCAACAAGACTATATGAACCTTGTAAGACCTTGTTTTGGTGAGGAAGCCTTTCCTAGTCTTCTTAAGTTTGGTGCAGAGTGTAAAAAGTACATAGGTGATGTTACTTTTACAGTTGTAGACCTCTTAAATAGAGAACAGCGAAGTGCTTGTGAAAAGATAGCTGATGAAATGCAAATTAAGCTTAGAGTAAGGCCGATGCTATAAAAGATTTATAAAACATATCCTAACTTATAAAAAACTACTTTCAAGTCATAACCTGGAAGTAGTTTTTTTGTAATTAGAGTGAAGCTGAGTAGTTATATCGTTTAATTATTTTCTATATCAATATATTCTGATACTCGGCATTTCAAGAGCTGTATTAATTCCTCATCCATAAATGCATAGTCATCAGGGATATTAAGGCAGATCACTCGCTTGTCATAGAGAAGATACCCAAACTTATCCTTAATTCGTCTTAAGTGCTTCTTCTCCATAGTAAATATGATATCTGCCCAGCCAATATGACCCTCTGTTACTTTAATGCGGGCATTAGCTTCGGTTCCGGCAGATCTTACATCATATCCATTTAAGCTGCTAAATATTTTTTCAGCAGTGAGACTGCGCCATTTATTTCTGCTGCATATAAATAAGAGTTTTATAGCAATCACCTTCTGTGTAGTATTGGAGTTAACTCGATCTATTTATTATATTATACAATGCTTGATGGAACAACCAGACTAATAAGCGATCCTTTATTTGGTAGTAGAAACCCTTAAAAAGTATCTAAAAATATGATAATATAAAACTATAAATTTAAAGATAAGCGGATGCTTATCAGAAGGAGCAGGTCTATTGGATAAAGTGTATATATACTGTGACGGCGGATGTAGGGGTAATGGTAAAGAAAATAATATAGGCGGATGGGGAGTCTACCTCACTTATAAGGGGAAGACAAAAGAATTATATGGTGCCGCTCGTAATACGACTAATAATATAATGGAGCTTACTTCTTGTATAGAAGGTTTAAAAGCAATCACAAAAAAGGATATGCCGGTAGAAGTAGTTATGGACAGTGTATATGTAGTAAAGGGTATCACAGAGTGGGTGTATGGCTGGGTAAAAAAAGGCTGGATCAACTCACAAAAAAAGCCTGTTGAGAATAAAGAGTTATGGATGACGCTTTATGAACTTAGAAAAGAATTTACAGATATAACATTTATACAGGTTAAAGGTCATGCAGATAATGCGGGTAATAATAAGGCTGATCAGCTAGCTAATAAGGCAATGGATGAGGCAAAAGCTATTTCTCTATAAGTGAGAGAAGTAGCTTTTTGTCGTATAATGAAGAAAAACAAAGGAAATGGGACGGGAATTTACAAAATACAACACAATAGTTATAAAAATGACATAATATACGCAAATACTTATTGCAATACCATATTCTTGTAGTTATAATTAGGATATTAAGACGCATTAAAATAATCTTATAACTTTATTAAGAGCGAAGTTATCAAAAGGTAGCGATAAAAATCCAATGGCCAGGGTAATGACAAGCAGGCAATTGGCTGCAGTTTGATTCTACAAGCTTTTCTTTAACCAGATAATTCATTTATGTATGAGGGTTAAGGAGGCTTTTTTTGTTGTGAAAATTAATAGAATAATCAAGATTTTTAAGGCGGGTAGATATATTATAACCAAAGAGGGGTTTAAGATGAAAAGAATAAAAATGAAACGTATTAAAACAAAGGTGATTAAGGGTGGCATTGTTAAGTCAAAAAGCATTAAGACAAAGCTAATCCTGGGTTTTTCTGCATTAATGTGCATGGTATCTATAGGACTGGGTATGGCATCGCTGCAAAATGCAAGCAATGGTCTGAGAAAAGAAGCAGAAAAAGGATTAAAAGCATTGGCCAAAGAGGGTGCACGGGTTGTAGAAAGCAGAATTGATACCCAAAAGCAAGTGCTGGAGATGTTAGCAGGGACAGCGGATATTGAAAGTATGGATTGGGAACTTCAGCGTGCAGAGATGAATCGACAGGTAGAAAAAACAGACTTCTTAGCTATGGCTATTGTACGTCCAGGCGGTATGGCTTATTATAACGACGGGACGACTAAAGAACTGGGCGATAGAGATTATGTAATAAGGGCTTTTAAAGGTGAGACGAATACATCAGAATTAATTATCAGTGGGGTGACTAATGAGTTAGTCTTAATGTATGCTGCACCGATTTATAAACAAGGACAAGTAGTTGGTGTTTTAATAGGACGTAGAAATGGCAGCGCCTTAAGTATTATTTCTGATATGATAGGTTTTGGAGAAAAAGGATATGGGTATATTATTGACAGTAACGGAACTGTCGTGGGACATCCTAACAGAGATCTTGTTTTTGGACAGTTTAATCCGATAAAAGAGGCCGAAGAGAAGGAGACTTTAAAAACTCTTGCCGCAATGTTTACTAGAGCGCTTGAAGAACAAGAAGGTGTAGGAGAATATTTCTATAATGGTAACCATTTATATGCGGGTTACGCATCAATTCAAAATAGCGACTGGACTTTAGTTGTTACTGCCGATAAGCAAGAAGTACTGGGGGCACTCTCAAGCCTTCGCATGAATACCCTTATTATTACATTTATTATTTTCATCATAAGCATTATAGCAACGTATTTAGTAGGCAATTCTATAGCAAAGCCTATTGCAGCTATTACACTGCACTCGGGGAAAATAGCTGATTTGGTACTTGCAGACCAGGTGCCGGAAGAACTTCTTAATAGACAAGATGAGATTGGTGCTTTGGGTAGTGCGCTACAAAAGATCACAGAAAGTCTGAGAAGTATTATTACAGAGATCAGCAGTGCATCAGATCAGATTGCATCCTCATCTGAGCAAATGACTGCCATTTCTCAGCAGTCAGCTCAAGCAGCAGAACAAGTCTCAAAAACAGTGGAAGAGATTGCAAAAGGTGCATTAGAACAATCAAACAGCACAGAGTCAGGTGCCGAGCAAGGTGTGGCACTTGGAAAGGTAATAGAAGCAGATATTACGTACATGCAGGCGCTCAACAAGGCTTCCCAAAAGGTTGGAGAAGCTGTTAGTGAGGGACTTAAGGAGATTGAAAAACTAGCTGAAATTTCTGATGAGAGCCAAGAGGCAACGACTAAAGTACAGCAGGGTATTCTTAAAACCAATGAGAGTGTAAGTCGAATTGGAGAAGCAAGTACTGTGATTGGCTTTATTGCAGATCAGACAAACTTACTAGCTTTAAATGCTGCGATTGAAGCAGCCAGAGCGGGGGAAGCCGGCAGAGGCTTCGCAGTAGTTGCAGAAGAGATTAGAAAGTTAGCAGAGCAGTCTACAGCCTCTACAAAAACAATCGATGCAGTTGTACGAGAGCTTCAAGGCAATTCCAATGCATCTGTTGAAATTATGGAGAAGGTTGCGGTTATTTTAAAGGATCAGCAAAGCCGAGCAGCTAGCAGTAAAGACAAATATATTACAATAGCTAATGCGATACAAGTTGCAGAACAAGCAGTAGAAAAGCTTAATGTTTCCGGACAGGAGATGGAGAAAATGAAAGATGAAATTCTAAATACACTCCAGAGCCTATCGGCTATTGCCGAAGAGAATTCTGTGTCAACTCAAGAAGTATCTGCATCGATAGAAGAACAGACAGCTTCTATGGAAGAGATAGCTAGTGCCAGCGAAGGACTTGCAGATCTTGCACAAAACATGCAGACTATAATTGGCAGATTTAAATTATAAAAATGAAAAGGTAACGGTGAATCAATACAATAAATGATGCAAAAGCTATTTCTCTTTAGATAAGGAGAAGTAGCTTTTTACATTATAAATAAATAAGAGACTAAATTTAAACTAATAGTTTTGCAATAATTGTCAAAATATTACACAATATACACGAAAATGATAAAATATACCTAAGTATTTGTTGCTATGATACATTTTTAACGATATAATTAAACCAAGCTATTCTTTATCCATAGATAATTTATTCATATATCAGGGTTAAGAGGGCTTATTTGGTGTTCAAATTAATAGCATAATTAACTGTTTTAATTGCGGATAAATAGAGTATAAATAAAAAGGAGGATAAAAATGAAAAAGATTAAAACAAAGAATATTAAGGTGAAAAATGATAGAACAAAGAGCATTAAAACAAAATTAATTGTTGGCTTTTCAACTTTGGTCGGTATGGTATGTATAGCCCTTGGAATCTCCACATTACAAAATGCTAGTCAGGGTGTTCGTAATGAAGCAGAAAAAGGACTACAAGCACTAGCTTATGAAGGGGCACGATTTGTTGAAAGTAGGGTTGAAACGCAAAAGCATGTGTTGCAGATGCTTGCAAGTACTGATGCGATTGAAAGCATGAATTGGGAGATCCAACGCGCTGAACTAGAAAAACAGGTAGAGCGAACGGATTTCTTAGCGCTTGCGGTTGTTCATCCTGATGGGATGGCTTATTACAATGATGGGTCAACCAAAGATTTAGGGGATCGAGAATATGTTAAAAAGGCACTTGCGGGTGAGGTAAATACATCCGAGTTAATAATTAGCGGCGTTACAAATGAACTGGTATTAATGTATG
Organism: Cellulosilyticum sp. I15G10I2; assembly: GCF_900095725.1. Classification (NCBI taxonomy): domain Bacteria; kingdom Bacillati; phylum Bacillota; class Clostridia; order Lachnospirales; family Cellulosilyticaceae; genus Cellulosilyticum; species Cellulosilyticum sp. I15G10I2. Next base: position 218,008 of record NZ_FMMP01000007.1, on the reverse strand, counting down.
CGGCACCTATTCAAAAACAAGGAAAGGTAGTGGCAGCTTTAATAGGCCGCAGAGATGGTAATGCACTGAGTATTATTTCTGATACGATAGGTTTTGGTGAAGAGGGATATGGGTATATTCTTGATAGCACTGGGACAGTTGTAGGACATTCTAATAGAGATTTAGTATCTGAACGATTTAATGCGATTGAACAAGTTAAGGAAGATGAGACAGTTAAGTCGCTGGCAGCCTTAGTAACTAAAGTCCTTGAGGAAAAAACTGGTATTGGAGAGTATTTTTATAATGGCGATCATTTATATGCGGGCTATGCACCTATTGCAAATACAAACTGGTCTTTAGTGATTACAGCTGATAGACAAGAGGTACTAGGAGCACTTTCAAATCTTCGCAGAGATACTTTGGTCATCACACTTATTATTCTGCTGATAAGTATAGCTTCTGCCTATCTGGTAGGTAACGCTATTGCAAAACCCATTATTGCAATTACAAAACACTCTAAAAAAATAGCTGATTTAGATATTACACAGAACGTTCCAACCGATCTACTTAATAAAAAAGATGAGATTGGAGGACTATCAAAGGCACTGCAAAGTATCACCGATAATCTTAGAAACATTATAAATGAGATTAGTCGTTCATCAGAACAAATGGCGTCCTCATCAGAACAAATGACAGCTACTTCCGAGCAATCAGCCCATGCTGCAGAGCAAGTATCAAAAGCAGTAGAAGAGATTGCAAGAGGCGCTTCCGAGCAAGCTCAAAATACAGAAGAAGGTGCTTCAAAGGCTATGAAACTTGGTGAGGCAATAGAAACAGATCTAACTTATATACAGAATCTTAGTAGTGCCTCTCAAAAAGTGGGTGAGGCTATTGATGAGGGGCTAGGAGAGATTGAAAAACTAGCCAAGATTTCAGGTGAAAGCAGAGAAGCAACTCACAAGGTACAGCAGGGTATTATTAAAACAAATGACAGCGTAAATAAAATTGGAGAAGCAAGTACAGTTATTGGTTTTATAGCTGATCAAACCAATTTACTAGCCCTAAATGCCGCTATTGAAGCTGCAAGAGCTGGAGAAGCAGGAAGAGGATTTGCAGTAGTTGCAGAAGAAATCAGAAAGCTTGCAGAACAGTCTACTATATCAACTAAAGCAATTGATGAAGTGGTGCGTGAACTTCAAAATAATTCAAAGGCTTCTGTAGAAATTATGGAAAATGTATCAGTTATTTTAAATGAACAACAAGATCGTGTGGAGAATAGTAAAAATAAATATATGAGTATATCTGAGGCCATACAAGCATCAGAACAATTAGTAAAAAAACTTAATAATTCTAGTAAACAGATGGATAAAATGAAGGATGAAATACTAAGTACCATACAAAATTTATCCGCTATAGCAGAAGAAAATTCTGTTTCAACCCAAGAAGTATCAGCGTCTGTTGAAGAACAGACAGCTTCTATGGAGGAGATAGCTAGTGCCAGTGAAGGACTTGCAGATCTTGCACAAAACATGCAGACTATAATTAGCAGGTTTAAATTATAAAAAAGAAAATTTAACTTGACTTTATTACAAGTATCTCCTATAATAAATTTTAATTTCACTAAACAATTTTAGTGTGAGGAAATAATTGGTTTGTTGAAAATAATTAGCTTTTAAAAATAATATTAGCGACAACGAAGTTGCATCTGCTAAAATACGGGCTGTTTAACAGCACCTATTTTAGTAGGTGCTTTTTATTTTTTAAGCCAGTATAACTGAAAATTTCTCTAAACTAAAAAATTAGGGCAAATATAAAAAACCAAAATATAAGGAGGAAATGTTATGAAAAAAGGTTTAGTTAAAAAAGCAGGATTATTATTATCTATGGTTATGATGATGGGAGCATTAGCGGGATGTGCAAGTACGCCTGTAAAAGAAGAGGCTCCAAAGGTAGCAGAAGCTGCAGCACCAGCAGTCGAAACACCAGCAGAAGAAAGTACGTCACCTAAACGTGTCGCTTTAATTATGGAAGGTCCTATTAGTGATATGAGCTGGAATGCAACAGCTTATAAAGGTATTAAAAAGATTGAAGAAATGGGTGCAGAAATTTCTTATCAAGAAAATGTACCAGTATCTTCGCTGGCTGATAGTATTCGTACATATGCGACAGAAGGTTATGATGTTATTTTTCTTGCCACTAACAGCTATAAAGATGTAACCCTAGAAGTTTCTAAGGATTTTCCTGAGACACAGTTTGTTATCATCAATGGCGGTGTTGCAGTTGATAATGTAATAAGCATCCAAATCGCTGATGAAGAACAAGGCTTTATGATGGGAGCAATCGCAGCGGTAGCGACTAAGAGCAAACAAGTTGGTTTTGTAGGTGGACTTGAAATTACACCAATCATTAACGGCAGTAAAGGATTTGAACAAGGTGCAGGTTATGTTGATCCTTCAGTTAAAGTTAATATTGCAGTAACTGGCAGTATGGATGATGTTAATAAGGCTAAAGAAACAGCAAAAGCTATGATTGAAGCAGGTGTTGATGCTATTGCACCTATGGCAAATCAATCTGGTCTTGGTGTTTTAGAAGCAGCAGAAGAGGGTAAAGTAAAAGCAATCGCATCAGGTCTTGGTCAGGCAGAAATGGCACCAGGAGCCCTTATTGTAGAAGTTGTTAAAGATACATCTATAGCGTATGAAAGTGCCTATCAAGCATACCTAGATGGTAAGTTTGGTACAGAGGTTATAAAAATGGGGGCAGCTCAAGGTGTAATCTATCTTGCTGGATGGTTACCAGGAGCTGAAGGTCTTTTAGATGAAGATCGTGCTAAAATAGAGGATGTTTATAAGGAGCTTGCAGCTGGTAATATCAGCATTGCGTTGAAGTAAAACTTTAAAAGGGTCCGCAGGGGAATTTTAGGGTTCTCCAGTTGCTCACTTGCGTATTTCTAAAAATCTAAGCACTTTCTTCAAATGAACGCCGCAAACTCGCATACGCTCAAACAGTGCGAGCTAAGTACCATTTGAATAAACTGCTAAGATTTTCTTCACGAAATACTCCAGAGGCAACTTCCGAACCCTAAAATCTCCCTCTGCTACATTTTCGAACACCTAGGTAGAAGTTAGACTTCAGACAGTCTGTCACAACCAAATCAAGGTAGAATTGAAAACAACCCAGCCAGTCTCGCTATTCATCTTAAACTTTAAGGTGATAAAAATATTACTAGCTTTTAAAAAAGAAATTAGGGCATAGAAATTAAGAGATTAAGTACTATTGAAATACGAAGATTTAAAGTAATGTAGATAGACGATATTTAATCTAATTCTGCAACTAGAACTATAAATTTTGTCTTATTTTATCTAATAGATCTACAATTGAAGAAGACTAGAGAGGTAGTCAGGGGATGTCTTTTGACCAGGCTCGGGTTTGGCAGTGGGGAGGCGGGAGAGGCAAAAGATATCCCCTGACTGCCAAGCGGACTTTATATAGGAGATTAAGAAAAGAAAGACCGTCAAATTTATCACTTAACTACAATAAACCAGCCTAGAAATAGCAATAAGGAGGATCGAAATGGCACCACTAACTTTATTTAAACAAAAAGTAGTAAGCTTTACAAAGCAAATGTATTATCCGATAATAGCCATTTTAATGGCACTATTTATTGGAGGAATCATTATTAATATATTGGGATTTGATGCCTTAGCGGCCTATCGTGGTTTGCTGAGCGGATCACTTGGAAGTTTAAATGCCGTTAGTGAAACCCTCATTAAAGCTATTCCCCTGGTTTTTACAGCTTTAAGCTATGCTATAGCAAAGCGGTGTGGACTCATTAACCTTGGAGCTGAGGGGCAGCTCTATATCGGAGCTTTGTTTGCAACCATTGTGGGTACTAACTTTTCAGGACTTCCGTCACCACTGCATATTATATTGACACTTGTAGCTGGATTTCTTGGAGGGGCGCTTTATGGTTTTATTGTAGGGGCGATTAAAATCCGTTTTGGGGCAAGTGAGCTCATTACGACGATCATGTTAAATTACGTTGCTGTTAATATTATAAGCTTTTGTGTAACAGGACCTATAAAGGATATGGAAAATAGCAGTTATCCGCAGTCCGTGCAAGTACTAAAAAGTGCGCAGCTCCCAAGAATTTTAGAAGGTACAAGACTGCATGCCGGATTGTTTATAGCACTCATAGGTATTTTACTTTACTATCTATTTCTTTGGCATACTGCAAAAGGGTATGAGATGAGAGTTGTAGGGCTTAATCCCAGTGCTGGACAATATGCGGGGATGAATCTTAAAAAGAACAGCATGCTTTCTATGTTTCTTGCAGGCGGCTTTGCAGGTCTTGGAGGATGTATTGAAATTATAGCTGTTCAGCTTCGACTCATACAGAACTTTTCAGCAAATTATGGTTTTGATGGTATAGCAGTTGCACTTTTAGGAGGGAATAATCCTATAGGGATAGGTGTATCAAGTGTATTGTTTGGGGTGCTTCGCAGCGGTGCCAATAAGATGCAGATGCTGACAAATGTTCCAACAGCAGTTATTTATATGATTCAAGGGATGATTATTATCTTTGTAGTAGGCAGGGAACTGTTTAATCTCAATAAAAAACGTAATGTAAAAAAGGCAAAAGCTCAAGCCGTTAAAGAGGAGGCGATCGCATGATAGAGTTTATGACAAGTTTTTTAGCATCTGATATTAGAACAGCAACACCCATCTTGATTGCAGGCCTTGGTATTGTTTTTAGTCAACGGGCGGGTATCGTTAATATAGGGATAGAAGGGCTTATGCTGATCGCTTCACTTGTTGGCGTTATTGGCTCATGGCTTAGCGGGTCAGTTGTAGTAGGCGTACTGTTTGCAATCGCTTCTTCAATGGTATTTAGTGCTATTTTTGCTTTCTTTACGATTACGATTAAAGCGGATCAGACCGTTGTAGGAATGGCAATTAATATTTTTGCAGGGGGATTTACCATCACCCTTAATCGTATCATATTTGGGGTCAATACTTCTGTACCTAGTGTTGCAGTATTTAATCGGGTAGAAATTCCTTATTTAAGTAAACTGCCAGTTATAGGGCAAGCTTTTTTTAATCAGTCTATACCGGTTTATTTTGCCTTTCTGGCTGTACCTGTAGCATGGTTTGTGATGCAAAAGACGGATATTGGTCTAAAAATACGAGCAGTTGGTGAAAATCCACGAGCTTGTGATACTGTAGGTATTCATGTAGAACGTATGAGATATGGGGCAGTTTTGTATAGTGGACTTATGGCTGGGATTGCCGGAGCTTTTATTTCGATGGGACAGCTCAGTTTCTTTACCGAAGGTATGGTTGCAGGCCGTGGCTTTATGGCACTTGCAGCTGTTGTTTTTGGTAATTATACGCCTCTTGGGGTAATGTTTGCAGCACTTTTATTTGGTGCTGGAGATGCTTTGCAGTACCGTCTTCAAGCGGTTAATACAGGCATTCCTTATCAGTTTTTAATTATGCTACCTTATATTATTACGATTGTGGCACTTTGTGGGTTGATTGGCAAAACAAATCAGCCAGCATCCAGTGGTGTGCCTTATGTAAAAGAGTAGGAGGGGTAAAGATGGTTTTGCTTGAAATGAAACATATTACCAAGAGATTTCAATCTGTTATTGCCAATGAGGACGTAAATCTTCAGGTTCAAAAAGGAGAGGTGCATGCCCTCTTAGGTGAGAATGGAGCGGGTAAATCTACTCTCATGAATATCCTATATGGTATGTATGCACAATCAGAAGGCGAGATTTACTTAAAAGGAGAAAGAATACGCATTAAAGACCCTAAGGATGCTATTACGCGGGGTATCGGGATGGTGCATCAGCATTTTATGCTTATTCCAGCCCTAACGGTTATAGAAAATGTTGTACTTGGCATGAAGGAGAATAAGGGTGTACTAGACTTACATACAGCAGCCAAAAGCTTTATCCAAATGGCCGAAAAATATAATATGCACATTGACCCGTGGGAAAAGGTCAGCAGGTTGTCTATCGGACAGCAGCAACGTTTAGAAATCTTGAAGGCGCTTTATAGAAAAGCACAGCTTCTCATTTTAGATGAACCTACGGCAGTACTTACACCAACAGAAGTCACATCACTCTTTGAGATGATCAGACAGCTTACACAAGAAGGACATACGGTCATTTTTATTAGTCATAAACTTACAGAAATTATGGAGATTTGCGACAGATGTACTGTACTGCGCCAAGGGCGGGTGGTTGCCAGTGTAAAAATCGAAGAAGTTGTGGATAAACAGCATCTTGCGACACTTATGGTAGGTAAAAATGTGGAGCTTGTAACGCACAAAGAAATATCAAATCCAGGAAAAACAGTACTCTTAGCAGAAGCTATTTGTTATGAAAATGCACAGAAAGTACAGGTTTTAGACAGTGTAAGTATCGAAGCCAGACAAGGAGAAATACTTGGCATCTGCGGGGTTGATGGCAATGGACAATCGGAGCTTATTAAATGCATAACAGGTTTATTTAAACCCAAAAAGGGAAAAGTTATGATTAACGGGACAGACTGCACGGCTTATACCCCCAAACAAATACTCGCACACAATGTAGCGCATATTCCAGAAGACCGTCATAAAATGGGCATGATCAAAGAGATGTCTATTAAAGAAAACCTTATATTGATGAGTTATGACAAAGGGCCCTACTCTAAAGGCGGCATTCTTAACTGGAAATGGATCAACAAACATAGTCAAAAGCTCTGTAAGGCTTATAATGTTAAGACACCAGACATCATGGAGAAAGCGGGCAACCTCTCAGGCGGCAATCAGCAAAAGTTTGTTGTTGGCCGTGAATTAGACAGAAAACCAGATTTACTCATAGCTATGCACCCAGATCGGGGCTTAGATATTGGGGCAACCAAGTATATTCAGGCGCGTATTGTAGAGGAACGGGACCGGGGCGCGGCGGTGGTGTTGGTTTCTACCGAACTAGATGAAATACTAGAGCTATCTGATCGTATTGTTGTCATGTATGAAGGAAAAATCATGGGAACTATGGATCAAAAAGAGGCAACAAGAGAGAAACTAGGCCTGCTGATGGCAGGCATTGCAGTATAATAAGCAGATATATTAAAAATGCCAGAGAGCCTATTAAATGAATAGGCCTCTGGCATTTTTAGTTGAAAAGGCGTGAGTACGCCTATTCGGCGCTGAGTTCATTAACTACAGGCAAAAGATCCGTAGAAATATCAAAGCCAAGGACAGTATCTAAGAACTTTAGAAAGCTGGTTAGTACCTGTAAAAAATCGTGAGCTTCATCGGGACGCAGGTTTAAGTCGCCATGCAGGATCAGTGCACCTATTTGTTTGAGACTGTCTTCAGACCAATCATAAGGTATTTCATCTGCATCTTCCCACATCATTTTAGAAAAAAGCTCGATATAAGGTTTGATTTTTAGAAGCTGGCTTCTGGAAAAGTCTTTTGCAAATGTACTTTCCATAAACTTAGGGTAATAAAGGGATGAAAATTCTTCTGGGGTTTCAAAATAATCCTCATCTTCTATTAAATCACCGCCTAAAGCCTCTACTACTGCCTCACTTGCCCCTTCTTCAAAAAGTGCAACAGAGATAAAATAAGGCGCATATTTAAGCTCTTTTACAACTGAAAGGTCAATGCCACACTTCTCGCAGAAATTGTTTAAAAGATGATAGATATAGGGTGTATCGACTAAAATAGTTTGTGGTTTAACTTGTTTAGCCACTAGGTTAGTCCCAAAGTGTGTCAGAAGTTCTTGAAGATATTCTGAAGGCGTATCATATGCATCTGTAAGTGTCGTCCCGTCTATAAGAATACAGCAGGTCATAGAAGTAGCCAGCATATAAAGAATGCTAGGAGAAAAATTGCCGGATTTAATGTTACATTTAAAAGATGACGGTAAGACAGATAAAATACATTCACCACCAGAAAAAGTAGGTGCCATAGCTTTAATTGTGCCGCACAAAAGATCATTATTAAATATAAATGGCTTTGATAATTCTTCATAATATAATTGACCAGACATACTAACCTCCACAGTATTTAAAATGAATAGTTTAATTATGTCCAAAAAATCATAATAATATAAAGAATATCAAAAAATAGTTAGCAATTTTATGCTAATCCATTTCCCAAGTTATTTGGATACCATCATCTGTTATCTTGATAGCGCCTTCTTTTAGGAGTCTGCCTACCGCTCTTTTGAAAGACGCTTTACTCATATTGAGTTCAGTTTTAATGCTTTCTGGAGAACTTTTATCGCTTAAATGAAGACTGCCACCGTTTAACTTTAATTTATTCATGATTTTTTGGGCATCATCTTCCATTTGATAAAAGGCTTGTTTTCTTAAGCTGAGTTCGAGTTTGCCATCTGGTCTGATTTTTTTTACTCTTACATCTACGGTGTCCCCTATGTTATAACTGCCATAGATTTCCTTGTGAGGAATGAGCCCATGATATTTATTGTCTACAGCTACAAATGCGCCGTATTCTTCTGTGATTCTATAAATAATGCCTTGAGCCTTGCTGTTTTCACTATAGGGAGACTCACAGCTAAGCAGGTCATATACTTTCATAGTTGCACACAGTCTATCGCTTTTATCTATATAAATACCAACTAAATAACTTTTTCCTCTTACAACCTCACCTACTTGTTGTTTAAAAGGTAAAAATAAGTCTTTTTCAAGGCCCCAATCTAAAAAAGCCCCAATTCTGGTGATCTGTACGACACTTAATACAGCTAGATTACCAAGGGTTACCTTTGGGTTTTTAACTGTAGCAATCATTCTGTCTTCTGAATCTTTGTAGACGAAGACTTCTATTATATCGCCTATTTCAGTTTCAGGTGGAACCTGACTTTTAGGCAGAAGAATATCAGCTTCTCCATTGCTAGCTTCTGAGTTAAGATAAACGCCAATCTCAGTTTTTCTTACAACTTTTAGGTTTTGAATTTTTCCTAGTTCTATCATCTTAAATTTCTCCTCTTAATACCATGAATTTATCTTATGTGCTATAAATGGACAAGTTAAATAAAAAACATTTATGCTATCTCTTATTATAACTAAGTCGCAAAGTAAATAATCATAATGGGAGCAGATAAATGAGTGATGCTTTATTATAACAGATTATTCATGCCTAATCAAACGGCAAGGAGATTGATTACTCGCCACCCGTTACTGTTTCATATCTCCAGTCTATAATACCCCCAATATCATAGACATTGGTATAGCCCATATCAAGTAGCCGCTCAGCAGCTTCTTGGCTGCGTCTGCCGCTACGGCAGTATAGATAGATAAGGGAATCCTGATCGGGTAATAGTTCAGGTGCGCGTTTTGTGATATCATAGTCTGGAAGAAGAATACTGTTTGGAATACGTACTTCTTCAAATTCTTCTGGCGTTCGTACATCAACGAGTATAATAGCGTCATTAGTGTCTAGGTTTTGCTTAGCAGTACTTTGATCGAGCTTTTGATAAGCAGATTTTAGTTGAACTTGTGAGTCTGTATTTTCCGGAAGATTACTATTTGAAATGCTATTTGTTCCACAGCCAACAAGAAGAGTAGACATAAATAGAATTAAGAGTTTGTTGTTTTTTTTCAATTGAATCACATCCTTTATTTATTCTAGTCATTAGACTTAGTGTATCGCCTAAAGCTATTTTATATTAACAGTTAAAACTTGTCAGTGATATTATTACATTAAATAGAGACGGCGCGTGATAGAGTTTGTATTAACGCGTAAAATATATTAAAATTTTATAATTCGTCAAATTATTCTTTAAATATATGGAAAGGTTGTAGTATAAAATGGTACAATGTAGAAAACATTAATTTAAGGACGTATGCAATGATTAAAATAAGTGTTAAAACTAAAATTATTTGCTTAATTGTCTTTACCATATTTACCTCAAATATTTTTTTAGGGTATTTAAACTATAGAGATTCTGAAAGCCTCGCCATTGATATCATCAAGGAAAAAAATGAAGAAGAGCTTATGAACATCAGTGAATATTACTTTAATAAGCTAATATTCGATATGGAGTATGTTGTTAATTACTGGTCTGAGTCACCAGATATTATCGGGTACAATAAGCCTTCTTCCACTTCTAAAGTAGTGAGTTATATACCAGAGGATTTTGAAGCCATTTATGAACAGTGGGTGGGACTAACACGCTCCATGCATGACATTACATGGCTTTACTATGCCTTGGAATCAGACGGATCTATTTATGTAGCACCTGTTGATGCAAGTATGCCGCTGGATTATGATGCAAGGACGAGAGACTGGTATCAAGGAACGGTTCAGCAGGCGGGTGAAATTTTTTGGACTGAGCCCTATCTTGATGCAGGAGACTCCGGAAAAATTCTGCAAACCGTTTCTAAGGCTGTTTATGAGAGCGGAGTATTAAAAGGCGTTATTGGAGTAGACATTGAACTTGAAAAATTTACAGAAATTATCAATAATCTAAGCTTTGCAAAAAATGCTAATATCTTTTTAGTTAATCAGAGTAATGAAGTTATCGCTCATAATTCTTCTGATATTCAATTTTTTACCAAGAATTTTATTGAAAAGATAAGTCAAAGTTCAGTCACTGAGATTCAAGAAATTAATAGAGATAAATACATTATTTCATGGACACCGCTTAGTATCAATAATTGGAAGCTTATAGCTATTACAAAAACAGGTTTTGAAGCAGATTTACGTGAAATGAAAATTAGAGTTTTTTTGATTGTTTTAGGGACAAGTTTATTGAGTGTATTATTTGCCTTTTTTGGCTCTAAAAACTTGCTTAGGCCACTCAATAGGTTGATTATTATCACTAAAGAAGTTGGACGGGGGAATTTAAATATTCGTTCAGTGGTAAGGTCTAATGATGAGTTTGGGGCTTTGTCTAAGAGCTTTAACAATATGTTAGAGCAGATTAATGAGCTAATGGCTGAGCGGGATCAAAATTATATCAAAACAGTAAAGGCACTTGCAAATGCCATTGAAGCCTCTGATGAATATACAAGAGGACATTGTGATCGTGTGGGCATAATCTCAAAAAAGTTAATGAAGAAGCTAAATTTACCAGAAAGGCAAAGAGCACAGTTGGAGTTTGCCTGTATACTGCATGATATTGGTAAGATTGGTATTCCTGAATCTGTTTTAAATAAAGTTGAGAAATTGACCCAAGAGGAATATGATCTTATTAAAAAGCACCCTGTGATCGGCTATGACATGATTAAGGAAGTTGAGTTTTTAAAGGAATCTTCTGAAATTTTATTGCAGCATCATGAGCGTATTGATGGAAAGGGATATCCCTATCATTTGACTGATCATCAAATCCGTATTGAGGCGAAGATACTTGCTGTAGCAGATGCTTATGATGCCATGTCCAGCTTCCGTATTTATAGATCGGATGTCTTGACAGATCAGGAAATTGTGAAAGAACTCATAAATAGTAAGGGTAAACAATTAGATGCACATATTGTGGAGGCTTTACTTGAACTAATCCGAAATAATGAGTTAGAGTTATAAGATAAAAAACGCTGAGCGCTCTTTTGCTTAACAAAAGAGCGCTCAGCGTTTTTAAATAGATTATTTACCAATAAACATTTGTGTCCAGTAGCTGCCGTTTGCAACATAGCCTACACCAATGTGTGTAAAGGCTGGTTTTAAGATATTCGCTCTATGACCTGGGCTATTCATCCAAGCGTTAACGACTTCTTCAGGTGTTTTTTGACCCATAGCAATATTTTCACCGGCGGTTTTGTAGCTGATCCCAAATTGTTTCATCATATCAAATGGTGAACCATAAGTTGGGCTGTTGTGGTCAAAGTATTTTTTAGCCTGCATGTCCTGAGATTTCATACGAGCGACATTACGTACAGCTTCATCCATTTGCAGAGGCTTAAGCCCTGCTTTTTGACGTTCAACATTAACAAGTTCTAGTACTTTATTTTCGTATGCAAGAGCAGAGTTATCTGTTGTAACAGCTGGTGCTGCAGGAGTTGTTTTAGCAGGTATTTTAACTTCAGTAGGTGTCACGGCTGCAGCTGGTGCTTTTATATTATTTGATGTTTTGCATCCGCCTGATGTTTTACATGAAGTTGAGGTGTTGCATGAAGTCTGTGTTTTACATGAAGCTGATGTTTGACATGAAGCTTGTGTTTTACAAGCTGCTGGGGTAGTACAATTACCTGTATTTGCTCTAAAATTTGTAACATTTAATTTGGTACTTGGTGTGCAAGCTGATGCTGAACTTGCAAATACACTAGATGAACCTACGAGTACAACAAAGGAAGCTAGTAATGATAAATTAAGTTTAGATAATTTTTTATTTATTTTCATGGTAAGTATCCTCCTTGTAATGGTTATATAAAAAGTTGATATATTGCGTAAATGTTAACTATTTGTTACAAATTTATTATATAATATTACAAACTATAAAACAACCTATAAAGGGTAATTACCAAGAGATACCTAATATTGAAGAGAATAATTACTGCGAATAGTTGATCTGAGTAAAGTAAGGGGAGAGACTAAAAGTAAAACAATGGCACAAAAAAAGACTATTACTGTACAGAAACAGTGAATAGTCTTTTTAGAATTAAACCGCTTCTTTATTCGTAAAGAAGCGGCTGGATTTCTGGATTATCTATATTGAATTTATCATACCATGCAAAACCAGTATCAATGAATGCTGGGAGATTTTCACCTCTAGCTGCTCGGATAGCAGTCGTTACAGCTTGATACCCTATATTCATTGGATCTTGTGTAATGGCTCCTGCTACAATCCCTTCTCTAATAGCATTAATTAGCGGCTGGCCTGCATCAAAACCAATAAGTGTAATTTCACCCACTTTGTTAAGATCTTTAACTGCATTGATAAGACCTTGAGTTGTGCCTTCAGTTATAGCGAAGACACCTTTAACATCTGGATGAGCCATTAGCAGCTCTTTTGCAACTTCAGTTGCTCTTTCGGTATCACCTAGACTGTATTGAGTGGGAATAACTTCAATGTCACGATATTCTTGTATAAGTGTATTTAAAAATCCATCCCGTCTATCTATAGATGACTTGCTTGTTTGATCCTGAGCGATAATGGCTACTTTACCTGTACCGCCTATAAGCTGTGCCATTTTATCAGCTGCCAGTTCACCAGTTTCATAATTATCCGTTGCGACTGTAGTACTAACAATAGGACTATCAACCCCTGAGTCAAATCCGATTACTGGAATGCCCGCGTCTCTTGCTCTTTCTAAATAGGGCGTAACAATGTGTGAATCAAGTGCTGCAAGGACAATGGCATCTGGATTATTAGCTAATGCATTCTGTAATAAATTAAGCTGTGTAATGATATCGGGAGGCTGCTCGGTTGCGGGTGCTCCAAATACAGCACGAACCCCATAATCAACAGCTGCTTTTTCTACACCAGATCTAACAGCCTCCCAAAATGGCGCTTGGCCTTTTGCAATAACCGGTATATATATTGAGGGGGGGCGTATTGGCACTTGAGGCGGGGCTGCTTTTTGTATACCTACTATATTAATCCATAATATACATGTTAAAAATAGGTTTAACACAAATGACTTTTTCAGATTTTACGCCCCCTTTCATAAACTGGATAATTTATTTTTGCGGAGTCTTGCTCATTTTATACATTTAAAACTTATTATCTCCAAGTTAGAAGACTTATATGCTTACAGAATTTATTTGTAAAAATTATTAAGGGGTATACTCAAATGGTGAACCATAAAGTGGACTCGTATGATCAAATGCTAGTAATAGGCTATATGAGAGGGGTAAGAATTAGAAGATTAGATTACTAAAGCATAAATATAAAATCTGTATTTAAAATACCCTATGAGAGCGAATTTAGTTAATCTGCCTCATAGGGTACGTTATATTAATCTACATCTACTTTATCTACATCCATAAATGGTGCAAGAGTTGAAATCATTTTTACAGCGGCATCTGAATTGTTAATGATATAATGTATCTCTTTAGGTTCAATATGTATGATCTGACCTTGTCTTAAAGTATACTTTACGTTATCAACAAAGATATCCACTTCACCTTCAAGTATATAGAAGTTTTCCTCCATAACGTTATGATAATGTGCCTGAAAATCTTGACCGGGCTGAAATTGAACAATTGCAAAATTCATTCGTGGTCCACGCATTAAATATTTGGGCCCACTGTCGCCAAAACGGTAGTCTCTATCTTTTTCATCAACAATAAACATAAACATTCCTCCTTATATTATAAAAGTTTAAAGTTAAATGCCGGGTGCAATCCACATGTTTTTAGTTAGTTTTCTATCACAAAGCTTAAGTTGCGCACTATATATTTCTTTCCAGTCTTGATACAAATTATTATAAAGCAGATGATTTTTACTATCCGGATAATAGGTTTTTTCCATATGAACTATTTTAGCAACTGCATTATCAATAGTGTCAAACAACCCTGTGCCAATGCCTGCAAGGATAGCAGCTCCAAGGGATGTGGCCTCTTTTACTTTTGGTACACGAACAGGCACGCCTAAAACATCTGCTAGGATCTGACACCAGAGTGGGCTCTTAGAAGCTCCAGATGCAAATATAATTTCACTTGGCGTATTTCCAGTGAGGGAGGCGACGCGCTCCATATTACCTTTTGTAACCATTGCTGCATTTTCCATAATAGCTCTATAAAAGGTATAGCGGTTAAACTTTTCAGCATCTAGAGCAAAGTTAGTAAAGGTAGGAGACGCATGTTTCCAACAAATATAATCCATGATATTAGAAAAAGTACACATCATGCCATGACTTCCAGCGGGGATTTTTTCGGCTTCCCTATTCATATAGTAATAAGGATCTTTGCCGTCTTCTTTGGCTTTTTGCATCTCAAGTTGGCAAAATCCATCTCGATACCAGCGCATGACAAGCCCTGGAAAAAAAGCTATTGCTTCATACTGCCATATATGAGGGACCGCGTGAGCGTTAACACGAACACGGCAGTCAGGGTCAGTTCTTACTTCATCTGTATTAAATTCATATTGCCAAAAGCTTCCGCCAAAAACAGCAGCCTGTGCCGGAGAGACTACTCCGACGCCGATGCAGCCAAGCTGTGCATCACCGCCGCCGGCGATAACAGGCGTCCCTTCAAAAAGACCTGTTATTTCAGCTGCTTTAGGATTTACATTAGCTATAAAGCTTCCGCTTTCAAAAACAGGAGGAAAAATATTCGTTTTAATATCACATTTTTCAGCTATTGATGTATCCCAAATACGCTTTTTTATATCAAAAATACCAGTTGTACAGCCATTACTTGGCTCTGTGGACATAATGCCAGTTAGTTTGTAAATAAGCCAATCATTAAACATGCTGATGCTTGCTGTTTTTTCATAGATATCAGGCATTTTATTTTTTACCCAAAGCAGACGGGGCAGTGCACCAAGGGCATAAGTCTGCCCAGAGACGTTATAAATTTCTTTCTCTAGTGTAGCTGACCGTTGAATAAGTTCGGCTACTTCGCCGCTTGAACGAGCATCTACATTTGCACAAGCCCATATCTCTTCACCTTCAGCATTATATAAGACAATGCCTTCTCTCATACAGGTCGTTGAAATACCGGCAATGTCTTTAGCGTCTATCTTGGTTTCTTTTAAAACCTGCCTGATACAAGAAGCGGCGAGCATCCAGTTGTAAGACCAATCAAAATCCATAGAACCTGGAAACCTGGGGTCTTCTTTATGTTCCCATTCTTGCTGAGAAACACCGATCTGATTACCGTCTGTGTTAAAAATGACTGCTCTTACGCTGCCTGTACCAGCGTCAATAGCCATTAGATATTTTTGCTTACTCATACTATTCCTCCCCCGAGATATATTAGAAAATGAGTGTTTTACATAAGGTGTTATTTATATTCAATCAGTTTCTGAGCGGTATTTTCATCTGTAATCAAAACATCAATGTAATCCCCCTTTAGTGCTGCTCTTATAGCCGTTACTTTTTTATCACCAGCAGATACAGCTATGACATTATTAAGCTCCTTGAGTGTAGAAAGCGGTGTACTGATGAGTCTAGAATCTATTTCTGTATCTAACAGTGCACCATCTTGGTCTATGAAGTGAGATAAAACATCACCAACAGCACCCTGCATACTTAACAATATAAAATCATTTTGACTAAGCGTAGATGATTTAAGGATTGTAGCATCATTATTCATGGCACCGATGCCCACAATAGTCATACTTGCCAGTTTGCTCATGCTCTCGATTTCCTTAATTGAAGTCTCATTTTTAATAGCTTCTGCCATCTCTTGTGATGAAGCTATTAAGGGTGCGGGCATTAAATAGAGTTTCCCATTAAAGACATTAGATTGTATATTTGGTAAGTAGTAGCTTACACCACCTGTTAAAGAGACATAAGATACGGCTGAGTCCACATTGGTTGCAAGATGGTTGAGCGTACGTGAGAGTGTATCTCCATAACCGAGGTTAATAAAACAGTTGTCTGAAATGCGGCTGCCAACGTACATAGCAGCTGCTTTTGCAATGGTTTCATTAACTTCCTCGCTGTTAGGATTTGTTGGGACAATATAAGTGTCTTTTAAATTGTATTTCTGGACTAAAGTTTGCTCGAGTTCCATCCGCTTACTTAAACTAGAGCGTATTTGAAACTGTACAATACCAGTCTGCCTTGCCCGCTCTAAGAGTTTGATGACTCTCATGCGCGAAAGTCCTAAATGATCAGAGATTTCTTGCTGTGTCATATTTTCTAAGTAGTAATACCAGGCTGTTTTTACCATTAAGCTTTCTTCAAATTCCTTTTCTATTTTTAACATCATATTTTGGCACTCCTTTAATGATATGACCTAAGATTTAGCTAACAATTGTTTTTTGTTATATCATATGTTTCGTTTTTATGGAGTATGTCAGTATGTTAAAAACCTATGACTCTAAATATTATTTTTTATAAAAAAACATGTAGAGTACTACGAGCCTAGGGTGCTACATATAATATAAACATATCAAAGGACTGCACTTTTACTGCTTCAAAAAACATAAAACAAAGATTAAAGACAAATTATGAATCAGGCTAAAGTTAAAACAAAATATAGAGAGCTGAACATATGTATAAAAATTGAGAAAGGGGGGGAGAAGAATGCAAGTTGCCGATAAGGTGCCTATTGATATTAAAGAGACAATGATAGCCATACGAGGTATTTGTAAATCCTTCGCATCTAATGCTGTACTTAAAGGAATAGATCTTGATGTAAAGTGTGGCGAGGTATTAGCCTTAATTGGTGGTAATGGTGCGGGAAAGAGTACACTTATGAAAATCATTATGGGAATCTATGAACCGGATAAAGGAGATATTTTTCTTAGGGGAGAAAAGGTCAAACTATCAAAACCTGCTGCTGCACTTGCACATGGTATTTATCTAGTACCACAGGAGCCCATGTTATTTCCGAATATGACCGTTGAAGAGAATATTGCTATTGGTTTTCCTGATAAAAAAAGCGAATTACATATGCAGATGATAAATATTATGGATCAGCTAGGATGGCAGCTTAAATTAGACCGTAAAGCAGACACCTTAACTATCGCAGAGCAACAGCTAGTAGAAATCTTAAGAGGGTTACTTCGAAATGCAAAAATTTTAATTCTAGATGAACCGACCTCATCATTGACATTTAATGAAGTAGAATCACTGTTTAAGTTAGTTGAAGATTTAAAGCGTAAGGGCATCAGTATTTTCTATATCACACACCGCCTAACAGAGGTTTTTAAGATCGCAACACAGGTAGCCATTATGAGAGATGGTTTGATTACTTTAAAGGGAACAGTTAATGCGTTTACAAAGGAAGATCTAGTAAAAGGCCTGCTGCCGATTGACATCAAACTTAAGACTTCTGAGAAATCAAAAGAGCTTGACTATACCCATTTAAAGCCTGCATTAGAATTAAAGCATTTTACCGGTTATGGGTTTAAAGATATCAATTTGGAGGTTTTCCCAGGGGAGGTCCTTGGCGTAGCTGGCGTAGTGGGTGCTGGGCGCACAGATTTTGCAAAAACTATCTTTGGAATGGATCAAGTTATATCAGGAGAAGTACTTTTAAACGGGGAGGCTATTACAGGGGCTCCAACAAGGGTGGTACTTGATAAAGGGTTGAATTATGTGCCGGAAGACAGATATTTAAATGGTATTTTTAAGATTACGGATGTAGGCTCAAATATTTCTTCTGCAAATCTTAGAAAAATGAGTAAGTTTTTCTTAAATGGAAAAGCAGAGAAAATGTTAGGAGAGAAATATATTCAGCATTTTAGAATTAAGGTAACAGGTCAAAATCAGATGATGGGGTCTCTTTCGGGGGGGAATCAGCAAAAGGTTGTTATCGCAAGAGCACTTTCTACAGCACCACAAGTAGTTATACTGGATGAACCAACCCGTGGGATAGATGCCGGAGCACGGGGGGACGTTTATTCAATTATTGATGGACTCAAGAAACAGGGGGTAGCTGTTCTACTTATCTCCTCTGATTTTGAAGAGATTGTAGAATTATGTGATAGGGCTGTTACGATGTATCAAGGCCACATTAATCATAGATTTTCAAAACATCAAATTGATCTGGATAGATTGATTGCAGCCTCATTTGGTGTTTATGAGGGGGATGATCACGCATGAAAACTTTAAAGCGTATTTTTAAAGCCAGAGAAATATCTTCTTTAATCTTTTTAACTGCAATTTTTTTAATTGTAGGTGCGGTAAATCCTTCATTTCTACGGTTCAAAAATCTGCTGCTCATTTTTAATGGAAGTATTGTTTATGTGCTTTTAGCTGTTGGGATAGCTTTTGTTATTATCAGCGGGGAGATAGATGTATCTATTGGAGCGACCCTCGGGCTTGCGGCGGCCGTTTCGGCAACACTGCTAAGAGACGGAAGCTCTTGGAGTATAGCGGTTATAGCTGCACTTATGGTAGGGGCAGCAGTTGGTTTTATCAATGGCATAGGTGTTACCGTATTAAAAATACCTTCCATTATAATGACCTTAGGGGTTAATGGGGTAGTAAGAGGTTCTATTTATGTCTATACAAATGGGAAGTGGGTTGAGAATATACCTTATCCTTTTAAGGCTATTTCTCAAGCAACGATCATGAATACCTTAACCTATTTCTTTTTTGGTGCACTGCTGTTAATGGCCGTGGTGCATATCTGCCTTACAAAGACTAATCGCGGCAGGTACTTTGCAGCCGTTGGGGATAATGAATCAGGAGCAAACTTAATTGGTATTCCTGTAAATAAGACTAAGATTATAGCATTTGTTGTATGCGGCATTTTTGCAGCCATTGCTGGAGTGGTTTATGTAAGCCGCGTTGGATTTGTAACCCCGACTGCGGGAAATGGTTATGAAATGAAAGCTATCGCAGCATGTGTACTAGGAGGCATCAGCCTAAGCGGTGGTGTTGGTACTGTAGTAGGTGCAACCGTTGGCGCAACGATTATGTCATCTATTAGCAGAGTATTGGTATTCTTAAAATTTTCTTCTGATTATGACAATACGATTACGGGGATTTTACTTATTATTATTGTTGTTGCAGACGCATTGATTCAAAGACGTGTAGCTGAAAAAGCCAGAAGAAAGAGGCTTTTGGCAAGGACCTCAACACAAGGAGGTGCGCACAATGAATAAAGAGACCTTGAAAAGTAAATGTTTGCGGTGGGAAAACTTTCTTGTTGTAACGCTGATCTTAGAGATTATTATCTTTGGTCTTTTAAATCCTAAGTTTTTACAGGCAAGGGTACTGCTTGGAAGTATTAATGACTTTATCTGCATTTGCATTATATCCTTATTTGTAACGTTTGTACTTATAACAGGGGGGATGGATATTCAGGCTGGTTCTATTGTAGGACTCAGTTCCATTTCTTTAGGGGTATTGTGGCAGGATGCAGGATTTAATATTTGGATGGCGGTGGTTGCAGCTATTTGTATTGGGGCTGTTTGTGGTGCGATTAGTGGCTTTTTTGTTGCTTTTACCAGGGTTCAGGCCATGGTTGTCACTTTGGGCGGACAGTTTCTTTATTCGGGAATTGCCCTTTTGGTCGTCAATTTATCTTCATCCAGTGCATTTGAAGGAATCAGCGGCTATCCTAAATCATTTATAGCGCTTGCGACAGGCAATATATTTGGTATTCCAAATCAAGTTGTTATTTTTATTGTACTCGCTTTAGTAGGATATATCATTTTACATAAGACAAAGTACGGAAGATACATCTTTCTTTGTGGCATTAATCAGGAGGCAGCAGAATATTCAGGGATCAGGACAAAATGGGTCATTATGAGTACATATGTTCTTTCGGGGATGAGTGCATCTGTTGCAGGTATTGTTTTAACAAGTTATCTTGGTTCAGCCAGGGCAGATCTTGGAAAGGAACTTACTCTTCCTATTATTACTGCAGTTGTTCTTGGGGGGACTTCAAATTTAGGGGGCAAGGGGGGCGTTATTGGAACGGCATTCGCAGCTGTCGTGATTGGATTTATGCGATTTGGGCTGGTTATGGTAGGGTTATCTACTCAGTATCTAGATATTCCAATCGGATTACTATTAATTATTGCAGTTGCAGGCAGGACTATTACAAGTAATGCAAAACTAATGAAAAGCGTTCATGAAATATTCCGTAAGATAAAAAGAGCTTAGGTCATCTCAATCAATATCTTAAATATCTTAAGGGGGATAGGAATATGAAAAAGAAATTTTTTAGTGCATTATTATGTTCAGCATTGGCAGTGACTATGTTAGCGGGCTGTAGTTCAAAAGGAGCCCCAGAGGGGGCGGCTGATACAACAAATGCTAAACCTGCTACACAAGCAAGTACAGATAAAGCGGCAGATACTAATGCAAAATCCTCAGGCAGTGATATCACGGTTACTTTTGTTCCAAAATTATCAGGTAATGCATTTTTTGAATCAGCCAATGTAGGGGCGCAAGAATACGCAGCAAAAGTTGGTAAGTATTCAGTTAAATATGACGGCAATCCAGAAGCATCTGTTGCAAATCAAGTAGCTATTATCAATAATGCTATTTCTCAAGGCGCTGACGCTGTCTGTGTGTCTTCGGTAGATGCTACAGGTCTAGATGAAGCGATGAAAAAAGCAAAAGCAGCAGGTCTTGCGGTTGTGACTTGGGACTCTGATGTAGGAAATGATGCCCGCTCGCTTATGGTATCTCAGGGAACCCCAGAACAACTTGGCAAAATGTTAGTTGATATGGCAGCAGAAGGCATGGAGGATCCAATGGCTGAAGGTATTACTTATTGCTGGCATTACTCACAAGCAACTGTTGCCGACCAAAACTCATGGCAGGTAGCTGGTGAAGCCTATATTGCTGAAAAATATCCAAACTGGACCAATGTTGCACCAAACAATTATTATAGCGAACAAGATGCTGAAAAAGCTATTTCAGTCGGAGAATCTATCTTAACAGCACATCCAGATATTACAGCTATTATTTGTAATGACTCTACAGCGCTTCCAGGTCAGGCACAGGCTGCACAGAATCTTGGACTTACATCTAAGGACGTTGTTATCACAGGCTTTGCAGCACCTAACTCTATGAAAGACTATTGCCGTGCAGGTATCCTTGAAAGATGGGGGCTTTGGGACTGTAAAATCCAAGGCGCTATGGGATGTTATTTAGCGTATTGGCTAGCCGCAGGTAATACATTTAAAGTGGGCGATAAAATTGATATTCCGGATATTGGCACAGTAGAAGTAATGCCTAATACAGTATTAGATCCAAAAGCTTACACAGCAGAGGATTCAGGCGTTGTATTACTTCCAGAAAGAACTGTATTTGATATCAATAATATGGATAACTATAATTTCTAAGTCCTAACGCGTTTAAAGGAGGGTAATAAAGTGGCAGATAAGGATGGAATGAAAATAGCGAAGGATTATCATATAGATAAGCCATTTGCAAAGCAAGGTGGCTTTTATGTAAAGGGGATGTCCGATGTAGATTGGGGGATGAAAGCACGTCTAGCAAATATTTTTCAGCCTGAGAGCGGTCATACAGTAATGCTGGCATTTGATCATGGTTATTTTATGGGATCTACCGCAGGGCTTGAGAGATTGGATATTGTAATACCTGAACTGGCAGAACATATAGATGTTTTAATGGGAACCCGTGGCGGTATTCGTACCTGCATACCAGCAAGTACTGGTAAAGCGGTTGCCCTGCGTGTGAGCTGCGGATCTTCTATTCTGGATGAGGATCTCAGTCATGAGATCATTGGTGTTGGTATCGAAGATGCTGTGCGTATGAATGCAAGCTGTATGGCTGTTCAGACCTTTATTGGTGCTGATGGCGAAAAAACAAGCTTAGATAACCTATGTAAAACCGTAGATGCAGGGCTAAAATATGGTATACCAACAATGGGCGTTGTTGCAGTAGGCAAACAGATGGAAAGAACATCCCGTTTCTTCAAACTGGCGACACGTATTTTGCCAGAGCTCGGTGCACATATTGTTAAGACGTATTACTGTGAGGATTTTGAAGAAATTACTTGTGCATGTCCAGTACCTATTGTGGTTGCAGGGGGCAAGAAATTACCAGAAAATGAAGCCCTGACAATGTGCTATCAGGCGATTTCAGAAGGCGCAGCTGGAGTCGATATGGGGCGTAATATTTTCCAAAGTACGGATCCGATTGCTATGGTTCAGGCAGTTAGAATGATTGTTCATAAGAGGGCAACGGATAAAGAAGCTTATGAATTTTTCTTAGATACAAGAAAAGAGTAGTCTAGCTAGATCATAATATTGCTATAATAGATTTTGTTATTGATAATATCGAGTATTTGCTAAAAAAGGATGAATCACAACAAAAGGGTGTCTCATTGTTAGCTAGTGGCTAATTACGAGGCACCCTCTTAGAGAAAGAAATAATATTAAGCAATTTCTGATTTATCATGATTTCAGCAGAGAAATAGGTTAAAATAGAGTTAAGAGACTCCAAAAATCTTATATAAAGCTAAGCTAGGAGGCGATAGAGTGGATGTTTATGTAGCGCGCCAACCAATATTTGATCGTAGAATGAATGTATATGGATATGAGCTGCTCTATCGCAGAAGTATGAATAACTTTTATGAGGGAGCAGATGGTAGTCAAGCAACAGCTGAAACAATTAATAATGCATTTTTTGTAATGCACTTTGATGAATTAACTAGTGGGACAAGGGCTTTCATAAATTTCTCAGAGGAACTCCTTGAAATGGAAATTCCTTGTTTATTGCCTAAAGAAATAATTGTTATAGAAATTTTAGAAAACATAAAGATTACAGAAAAAATTATTAACTTATGTAGAAAGTTTAAGAGTCAAGGCTATATGTTAGCATTAGATGATTTTGTTTTTAGTGAGGAGTATATACCACTTATTGAAATGGCAGACATTATTAAAGTGGAATTTTCTGTTGTAAATCAATTGGAACAACATCGACTGATTAATAAGTATAAAGATAAAGTTAAGTTTTTAGCTGAAAAAATAGAAACACGAGCTGAGTATGAAATAGCCCGAAAGATGGGATATGATTATTTCCAAGGTTATTTTTTTAGTAAACCCGTTATTATAAAAGGGAAGGAAATAGTAAGTTTAAATATAAATCTCATAAGAATTATTAAGCAGTTAAATCAAAATGAACCAGACTATCAAAAGATAACTGAAATTATCGAAAGAGATTTAGGTCTTTCTTATAAACTTTTGCGGGTAGCTAATTCAGTCTTATTAGGTTCAATGCATAAAGTTTATTCTATAAAGCAAGCACTGGTTCGCTTGGGAACAATAGAAATAATGAAATGGATCTATTTAATGATGCTTAAAGAAATACAAACGGTAGAAAATAAAGAATTAATAAGAACAAGCTTGGTCAGAGGAAAACTAATGGAGTATTTAGCTTTTGAACTAGATATGAAGCATAGACACTTAGAGTTCTTCATGACAGGCGTATTTTCGTCTGTTGATGTGCTTGTAAATCAGGATATGGAGGAAATAGTAAAGGCTCTACCACTAACTACTGAGGTAGCAGAAGCATTGGTAGGAGATCGCAATAAGTTAAGAGAAATCCTTGATGGCGTCATCGATTATGAAATGTTTAATTGGAGTGAGACAGAAGGAGAAGAATCTTTCTTGGGTATAACGAGGGAGCGCTTTATGAGGGCATATCTCGAAGCATTAAAATGGGTCATGGAACTAGACTACTAAATGCAAGAGCTGATATAATAATATTGATGTAGTTTACTGAGAGGACTTATAAGTATGCTAGATATAAAACATAGGAAAATCAATAAAGGGATTTATAGTAATATCATTAGTACATTTTTATCTATATTAAGCATTACATTTGTTATTTCTTTATTAGTATTAGAGGTATTATGGCGCAAAAATATTGAAATAGTACATATGATGCTCGAGTTATTAAGTATTTTTATTGGGGTTGCGACCTTCTTAATAATATGGAGTAAAGAAGAAGACGATAACAGCATCAATACTGTACTGGGGTTTGGGTTTTTGATAGTTGCGCTACTTGATATAATGCATACATATTACTATAAATATCTTCTTCTAAATGACATTGTTAGAGGAGATAGTTCAATTAAATACGGCTTAGCAGCCAAGTTGATTCAAGTCATAACTTTATGCATATTTGCTTATGCCCCTTATGTAAGAAATAGCAACAAATATATCAATATGATTAAAACAATAATTATTGCTGGCTGTTTATTTTATGTTTTTGAGGCACACCTAGGATGGATTCCTAGCTTTTATGACGAGAATGGAATCACTCAAATAAAGGTTGTATTAGAATATTTAGTGATTATAATAGCTGTTTTAGCATTATATAAATTGAAAAACAACTTACAAAGTGAACCGCTTATAAGATTTGAATACCTTTATATATGCATTCTTTTAATCATACCTTCTGAGATCTGTTTTACGCTTTTTAAGAATTCAGATTCATTGTGGGTGGCCTGGGGGCATGTATTAAAGGTGTTTAGCTATGTTTATCTTTATAAGGCAGTCTTTCAAAGTTTAATTCATTATCCATATGATAAATTAAGGGATAGTAATCAGCGGTTGTCAGAAATACTTAACGCCATTCCCATCTCTATACATACATATAATAAGGATAATAGAATAGAATTTGTAAATGATAAATTTGAAGAAGTATTTAAGTACCCAAAAGAAAAAGTTGTTGGACTCAATACCATAGAGTTATCAATGATGTTAAATAAATCTGGCAATAAAAAAACAGGTCCCTCACTTGATAGTCTAAATATAAATGAAGATGACACTAAAAATATTATTAGAACATATTTAGATGCTGATAATAAGGAGATCAAGGTTTTGATTAAACCTCATAAGATTAAAGACGGTGTAATTGTACTAGCAAATGATGTAAAACAAGAGCAGGAAATTAAGAACTTAAATCTACAAGCTCAAGTGATATTAAATGCTATAGCAGTACCTACAATAATAATAGATTATATCGGAAATATAGCTGCATGTAATGATGCGTTTGCTGATCTAGTGGAGGTGGCGTATAAAGATATAATCAGTATGAATATATATGAATTAGGGAATATTATAAACTTTAGTGATAAAGAACTTATTGATGCATTCGACATAAAACAATTTCAAGATGATAGTATTAACTGCAACGTTGAGACAACTAAAGGTAATAAAAAACAGATTAAGCTAACAACATCCTTAATTACCAATAGCTATAATGAGAAAATTGGAGGAGTGATTGTTGCGACAGATATATCAAAAATGAGAGAAGCGCAGTCAAGGCTTATCAATCAAGAGAAGTTAGCACTAGTAGGGCAGATGGGGGCGACTATTATCCATGAAACCCGCAATTTTCTTGCGACTATAAAAGGAAATTGTCAGCTCTTAGAACTGTATATAGACGATGGAAAAATAAGACAATATACAAGAAAAATCGATGCAGCGACTAATGAGATTAATGACATTATTAGTGTATTCTTAAATTTATCAAAACCTAGGGAAGCTCAATTAGAAGAAGTTGCATTTAACGACTTGGTTGCTTCTATGCAGAGTACAATAGAAACCTCCTCACTCATGAATAAGGTACAGGTACTTTTAAAACTGGATTATCATGAAAGATATATACTTTGCGATGAAACACAAATTAGACAGGTAATCCTTAATATGTGTAAAAATGCCGTAGATGCGATGGCAGAAGTACCGGAGCCGATCTTACATATTAGCACAGGTCTAGATGATCATTTAGATGAAGTGTTTATCAAAATATCAGACAATGGCGTTGGTATTGATAATAAAATACTTGAAAAGATTGGAACACCATTTTTTACAACAAAGAAAACAGGGACAGGTCTAGGGCTTAACGTTTGTTATCAGATCATAAAGGAGCATAAAGGAAGAATAGAAGTTGAAAGTGAGTTAGGACAAGGAACGACATTTACTATTATCATACCTTGTATAGATGAAGCATTAGAAGATATTATTTAATGCTAAAGGGCTATTTTAAAATAAATAATGCGTCTAAAAAGCGGTTTCTCCATAAGAGAAACCGCTTTTTAGACGCATTATTTTCCAATGAACATTTGTGTCCAGTAGCTGCCGTTTGCAACATAGCCTACGCCGATATGTGTAAATTCAGCTTTTAAGATATTTGCTCTATGACCTGGACTATTCATCCAAGCTTTAACAACTTCCTCAGGTGTTCTTTGACCCATGGCGATATTTTCGCCGGCGGTTCTATAACTGATACCAAATTGTTTCATCATATCAAATGGTGAACCATAAGTTGGACTTGTATGAGAGAAGTACTTTTTAGCCTGCATATCTTCAGATTTCTTACGTGCTACATTACGAACTGCTTCATCCATTTGAAGCGGCTTAAGACCACTCTTTTGACGCTCAATATTAACAAGCTCTAATACTTTGTTTTCATATGCAGCTACGGAATTTGTTGGTGCTGTGGGGGTCTGAGGTGTTGCTGGAGCTTTTGGTGGTGTTTGAGTTGGTGGCTTAACTGTAGTTGGTGCAGGTGCAGGCGTATTTACAGCCGCTGGTGCTTTAGCAGCAGCTTGTACCTTGCAGTTTGCTGAAGTTTTACATGAAGCTGAGGTTTTACATGCATTTGATGTTTTGCATGAAGCCTGTGTCTGACATGCACGCTGTGTTTTACAAAGACCTGGCACACTGCAACTTGTTTGAGCTGTTCTAAAGTTTGCACCGTTTAACCTTGTAGTTGGTGCACAGTTTGGTGTGGCACTGGCAAACACACTGGATGAGCCAACGAGCACAACAAATGATGCAAGTAATGATAAGTTAAGTTTAGATAATTTTTTATTTATTTTCATGGTGAGTATCCTCCTTGTAATTGTTACGTAAATATTTAATTTGTTACGTAAATGTTAAAAGTTATTACGAAGTTATTATACGCTACTCCCCTATATAATGCAATACCTAAAATAAAATTACCATATAAAACCTGACCCCGGGAATGAGTGCATAAAAAAAGAGGACTTCCTAAGCGTCCATACAGCTTGGAAGTCCCCTATATTAAAAAGGGGGTGACGGCATGAATATAAAAGGCAGTTTGATGAAGCCCGCTTTTATAAGTCTTCTTTTTAAGTTTATGCTAAGTCAGAGCGGCGGTATTCTTAATGACATACAAAAAGATACTGCAGGCATCAAAAACCCTTGCAGCATAGTATATTTCTATATTTATAATCTGTAAAGTAAGAGCATAGCTAAAATAATCTCTAACTTCATAATTTGCAAAAATAAAAATGAACGGCATAGACCGTCCTTCCCAGTTTAATTATAGCATAGAGAATTTGCAATAAAAAGACTGTTTTTTTGATTTTGGCAGTGCTAAACTTATTGAAGTAACGGGAGGGGTGATTTTCGTAATGGAAAATAATCAGTATGAACTAGAATTTGAAAATCAAAGGTTAGAGCAAACTATATCTTTAGCGAAAAGCCAGCTTGATAAGGCAAGAGCGTGGAATGAAGAAAATAAGGCAGAGATTATTGCTGCTAAAAAGGAGATGCGTGAAAATACGTCACACACTATATCAGGCCTCTGGAGCAGCGAAGGATTTGAAGCGCTTGCTGCATTAAGCCAATATGTGAATCCGGTTATAAATAAGATCGCAGACTTTGAAGCTGCAGAAAGCAGAATTTCGCTTCTAGAGCAACTTACACAGTCTCCTTATTTTGCGCGCATCGATTTTAAATTTGAGGGTGAAGATGTACCGGAGAACATATATATCGGACGTTCTTCACTAATGGATGAAGATTCCTACGACATATATGTTTATGACTGGAGATCACCTATAGCAAGTGCCTTTTACCGTTTTGTATTGGGACCAGCATTTTATGAAGCGCCTAACGGAAAAATAGCAGGTGAGATGAGTCTAAAACGCCAATATGAAATCAAAAAAGGCGTATTGGAGTACTTTTTTGATGCAGACGTTCAAATTGTAGATGAGTTTTTAAGAAAATTGCTGTCTCAAAATACTTCTCCAACGATGAAAACCATCGTAGAAACAATACAGAAAGAACAAGACATTGTCATAAGAGATATGGAAAATGAGTTAATGATGGTGCAGGGCGTAGCAGGAAGCGGAAAAACTTCTATTGCCCTTCATAGAGCTGCCTACCTTATGTATCAAGGGTTGTCCTCTAGGCTAGCGGCTAATAATATAATCATTATCTCGCCGAATGCTTTATTTGAACAGTATATCTCTCACGTATTACCGGAACTTGGAGAAGAAAATGTTGTTTCTATGGTGTTTGAAGAAATACTAGCCCAAATACTGCAAAATGAGCATATACAAACTAGAAATCAATTTTTAGAACACTTAATTACAAGTCATGGCTACCGAGAGCTTATAAAAAGTAGCATAGAATTTAAAACCTCACATCAGTTTTTAGAAGTTGTGAGGCGTTTTGTGGATGATTTACCCCACAGGTGGATAGAGTTTGAAGATGTTTATTATGATGGGGAGCATATTATAAGTAAAGAAATATTAAAAGATAAAATATTATCAGGAAGAGCCAATACGCTTTTAGGTTTTAAATTAAAGCAATTAGAGGATTTTATCTTAGAGTTAATACGTGAGTCACACAACGAACGGCTTAATAAATCAGAAGAATTGATGATAAAAAAGGACATCCAGAAATTTACTGAAATTAACGTCTACCAGCTTTATAGAAAGTTAGTAAGTGATAAATTTTACTTTTATAGTTTAGCTGAAGATTTAGAGCTTCCCGATAATATGGACGCTATTTTAACTTTCACTCAGGAAAATCTATCTACAGATTTGCTATACTATGACGATGCTGTGGCTATCTCTTTTTTAACATTGAAGTTAAATGGAACTAATGACTATAAAAGCATCAAACAAGTTGTTATTGATGAAGCTCAGGATTATTACCCGCTACATTATGAAATATTCAATTTATTGTTTCCAAATGCCAAGTATACGATCTTGGGAGATATCAATCAAACGCTTGAAAAACAAGAAGACTTATCTCTGTACGAACAAATTAAGAGTATCTTAAATAAGAAAAAGTCATCTCTTATTACAATGAATAAAAGCTTTCGATGTACCCATGAAATTTTAGAATTTGGCTCAAAGTTTATTGAACAAGGCTTAGAAATAAAAAACTTCAGCCGAAAAGGTGATGAACCACAAGTCTATGTGGTTGCTAATCAAACAGCACTTGATGATAATATTCTTTCTGAAATTAAGCTATGTTTAGAAAAGGGCTATCATTCAATCGGACTTATCTGCAAAACTGAAAAGAATGCCTGTTCTCTTTTTGAGCGTTTAAAAGACAGAATCCCTATTCAGCTCATAACAGAAGAGAGCAAAGCCACACTGCAAGGGGTATTTATTATACCTGTCTATATGTCCAAAGGACTTGAGTTTGATGCTGTTTTAGTATGTGATGGGGATAGCGATCAGTATAACAGTCAAGACGATAAAAAACTTTTATACATTGCATGCACAAGGGCACTGCACAGACTCAATTTATTCAGCGCAGGAGATGTTAGTCCGTTGTTATCATTTTAAATCGTGTAGATATAGGATCTATTCAATTTATGAATGGCTAAAATAGGCCTGAATGAGTTTTTCACTCACAGATATTTAATAAACTCACCGTTAACAGTTAGAAGAGAAAAAAAGTCTGGTAAGCCTTATAAATAGGGCAATCCAGACTTTTATTTTTTTCGTATCTTTAAAGATTTTTTCTCTAATGGTTGTAGCCATTTTTCATTGGTTAACTGCCAAAGACCCAAGGAGTAAAAGTATCTTATGTAGAGTTCTCATTTTAGCACAATACTTTATATGCCAAATTAGAACTATATATTGATTTTATTTATGCTAAAATAAAGTGAATATGTGCTATGAAACCAATGTTTCAAAATAGAACATGAAGGAGTGACATAATGAGAACAAGGCTACAAGAGATATTCAGACGTTTAATGCCACAGAAAACCTACCAATTTGCATTTGTAGTCACAATGTTTATGTTAATTATTGTATTTATCCCTTTTTCTATAATCATATCGAGTATCTTTTCTTCATATGCCAAAACAACCATTAGTAAGAACACTATTAGTATCCTTGAAAAGCAATCTGAGAACACAAAAGAACTTCTTCAGACTATCACTAGGTATGGCTATAAAATATATGATGATCGAAACATAAATGATTGGCTGTATAAAAAAAATCAAGATGATTTAAGGAATACATTTCATACATGGCAAGCGCTAAGATCCTATGTATCTTTGGAACCTAGCATTGAAAGAGTCTTTTTAATCAATATGGCAACAGAAACTGTAATGGACAGTAGTTCAAGAATATATGATTTTAATGAATTTTATAACCAAGAAATCTTAGTAGATCTTCGAAATAAGGAGCGGGTTAAAACTGGTTTTTTTATTTCAAAGATTAACAGCGAGTTAAAATTAGCTATTATTACGCCATCAAGAACTATTTCCAGTAATTTTTTTGGATATACCGTTCTGATAATTGATGCTGAAACCATTAAAAAACGCTTTATTGAAGATGAACGAACTAGAATCGTCATATTAGATCAAAATAATGAAGTTTTGCTGGGGGAAAATAATCCTTTGATTTTAGAAGCTGTTTATAAGCATATTCCAGTGAAAAGTGAAACAGTACAAGTTAAGTTAAATAGCGAAAGCGTATCACTGAATTATTCTAGAATAGATGCATTCGATTGGACTGTTTGCCAGATAAGTATACAAGAAATGCAAACGGAAGTACTCTATATTCAGCTATGGATTATTGCTGTCTTAATTTTGTTTTTAATTATTCTTATTATAGTAACGTTTATAAGTTCAAGGCGTACCTATCTTCCATTTTCAAATCTTGCCCAAAAGATATCGCTCGTTGTTAAAGGCGATGTGAAAGCGACAAATAAAAGTGAGTTAGAGACTTTAAACGAAGGAGTTGAAAAGTTAATTGCGGACATTCATAAACTGGATAAGTTTGTATGGGAGCACCATGATGTGATTAGGACAGAAAATCTTCGGCAATGGATTTTGACAGGGCACATTAATTCCTATATGCAAAAATATTTAGAAGAAGAATCAGAAATATTAAATAAAGCTCAGATCTATTTCACTGTAATACGTATTGAGAATTATCCTTTAATAGAAGATGAGCCGATTTTTAAAACACAGAAGCTTTATAAATTTGCTGTTCAAAATATAATAGAAGAAATTTTGCGTAAAAAGGGCTATGATATTATTGCTACAGACTTAGGGGTTAATCATATTATTGGAATATTAGGCAGCGATAATCAAATAATACAAAATTTAATTGATACGCTGGATGAAGTGCGTGAAGTGATTGGACAATTATTAAATTGCCAAGTTGTTATAGGACTAAGTAATGAATGTAATATAGAAGATTCACTGCGTGAGATTTATGAAGATACACTAGAACTTACAAATCTTAAATTTGTTTTAGGACTGAATAAGGTTTATGTTCAAAAGGAATATGCAACATATCAAATTCTACATGAAGAATCATATGACGAGGATATTATGACTGAGCTTATTCAAACTATCCGTTTAGGGAGAACAGAACAAGCTAATAAACTACTCAAAAAGATTTTTATTCAGATGAAGAACATGCCTTATAATGAATGTCGTTTTCAGATTACTAGGCTCATCTATACTATTTCGAAGACATTTCATACCTTAGCTATTGTTAATGGGTTTGGAGATATTGGAAGTTTTATTGGACAGTTTAATTCTTTAACTGAAATAGAAAAATGGCTTAATGATTTGATTATAGAAATTAGTGCAAAAAACAACAACCGTCATAACGAGGGTCGACGTGAAGAAACATTTCTCCAAATTACAGAATACATCAATAGTCACCTTTCAGATCCTATGCTTTCCACTGATGAGATAGCAGAGCAAGTTTCATTTTCAACAGGTTATCTTCGTAAGTGGTTTAAAGAGTATAGCGGCGGTTCTATATCTGATTACATATTAAAACAAAGACTTGACTCTGTTAAGAAACTGCTGGAACAAACGGATTGGACTGTAATGGAGATAGCAGAACGTACAGGTTTTCAAACAAAAAGTCACTTTTTTACTGTTTTTAAAAAGCATACGGGGACCACTCCGAATGATTATAGAATTTCAAAAAGAACTCATGTTTAAAATGAAAACAGCTTATTATTACATGTGAGAACCTATATTTAAATCGAGAACTTTACACTAAAGCTCATAGAACCCTATAATCGAATTTGTAAATAACAGCGATAGGAGGGAAGAGAGTGGTAAATTTTCGAGGTATTATAGGTTTTTTTTCAGGCATAAAAATGGATATTAAAAAGAATCCTTATTTATATGCCCTAGGGATACCGGGTTTTTTGTTTTTTGCTTTCTTTTCCTATTTGCCCATGTTTGGTCATGTACTTGCCTTTAAGAAGTACAGATTGAGTGATGGGATATGGGGAAGTGAGTGGGTAGGCCTTGATAATTTCAAGTTTTTCTTCTCAGGGCATGATTGGATTAATGTCACCCGAAATACACTTTTATTGAATACACTTTTTTTATTTATGACCACTGTTATAGCTATACTCATTGCAGTATTCTTAAATGAAATCCGATCAGAGGTTTTCAAGAAACTAGCACAATCGGTTATTTTTTTGCCTTATTTTATTTCATGGATGGTTATTAGTTTAATGGTTTTTGCCTTGCTTAATTTTGATGCAGGTATTATTAATCGTACACTTGTTTCACTTGGAATGGATAAAGTTGAATGGTACCAAGATGCAAGTAAGTGGCCAGCCATCATGTCAATTGTTTATGTGTGGAAGTTTGCTGGATATAATTCAATTATTTACCTTGCAGCGATCACGGGTATTCCACAAGAGGTTTATGAGAGTGCAAAGGTCGATGGAGCGACTAGGTTTCAGATGATTACAGGAATTACACTTCCTATGCTTGCACCAACGGTTATTACATTAGTATTGCTAGGTATTGGACGCATATTTTTCGGAGATTTTGGGATGTTTTATGGAATTATTGGAGATAATCCAGCACTCTATAGCACAACTGATGTCATTGATACTTTTGCTTATCGTTCATTAAGACAATTAGGTAACTTTAGTATGTCATCTGCAATTGTCTTATATCAGTCTATGATGGGCCTTGTTACGATTTGTTTGTTTAACTTTATAGTTAAGAAAATAAATAAAGATTACAGTTTATTTTAGGAGGGACGAGAATGTCAAATCTAACATTAAACCAAAGAACTAAAATAAGGACATCTTCCTCAGATATGATATTAAAAGCTTTTATCTACATATCAATTATTATTGTGGCGTTGCTTTGTTTTATTCCTTTTTGGATTGTATTTATTAATTCTTTTGCGTCCGAGGGCGCTATTATGCAAAATGGTTTTACACTTATCCCATCTAAATTTAGTTTAGACGCCTATAAGTTTATTCTAAGAGGGGCTCAGGTATGGAGAAGCTATGGCATTACAATTTTTGTAACGGTAGTTGGCACTGCTCTTGCAGTGATGGTTTCTACTATGCTTGCGTATCTTATTGCCAGTCCAAAAGTAAAATATCGAAATGTGATTGGATTTATGACCTATTTCACAATGATTTTTGGCTCTGGCCTTGTAGGCTTTTATATTATGATTGCATCATGGCTTAACCTAAAAGATAATATTTTAGCCATGATTTTACCGTATGTTGTTAACCCGTTTTATGTTTTTATTTTAGTCAGCTTTTTTAGAGACTTACCACAAGAACTTTCAGAATCAGCTATGATTGATGGAGCTAATGATATGATTACCTTTTTTAAAATTGCACTTCCAGTTTCAAAACCAGTTATTGCAACAGTATCACTATTTTATGCATTAGTCTACTGGAATGACTGGTGGCTTGCTTTATTATTTATGGACGATTATAAAAAGCATCCATTACAGATGATGATTCGTAAACTTATGGCCAATGTAAACATGGCCCAGTATGTAGGCGGGGCAACAAATTATGGTTCTATAATCCCAACTATGGGAATTCAATTAGCTATTGTATGTATCACAATAGGACCTATTATTCTGCTCTATCCATTTGTCCAGAAATATTTTGTAAAGGGCATAATGATTGGATCAGTTAAAGGATAAACGTAGACTAAAACTAAAAATAATATTAGGAGGCAATGTATGAAAAGATTAATTAAAAAATTAATGGCAGCAGCAATGGTAACAGTAATGTCAACGAGCATGCTAACTGGTTGTGCAGGAAAAAAAACTGAGGATGCTTCAACTCTAGCCAAAACAAAGGAAATGACTGAGGCTGCTGGAAACAGCGTAGATATCAGCAAAGAAGAGATACTGAAAATATTTATACCAGGAGATCGTCCAGCTGCTTTTGATAAAGTAATAGCTGAAGCTGAAGCTAGAATGAAAGATACAGTAAATGTTAAGTTAGATGTTGTGTTTGTGCCTTGGTCAGATCTTCAGACAAAAGTAACACAAACATTAAACTCAGGCGAAAAATGTGACATCATTTTTGATGCCCCTTGGAACGGTATGAATACAAATGTAAGTACAGGTTACTATGAACCCATGGAAGATCTTCTTGCAAAATATGGCCAAAATATTTTAAAGACAACTCCAAATGAGATGTTTGAAGCCAATAAATTTGCAGGTAAAATTTATGGGATACCACTTGGAGTTCTGCAAAAACCAGCAGGAGCCTATTTAGTTCGTAAAGATATTCGTGAAGCTCTTGGCATTCCTGAAATTAAGAGTTACCAAGACTTAGAAAAAATGATGTATGCTGTAAAAGAAAAATATCCAAATATGATTCCATTTCTCCCACAGAATGCAGCAGGAAATGACCGAAGTGCGGCTATGATGAGGCTATATTTTGAAAATCCTAATCAAATCGAACGTACAGAAGCATTTGGAACAAGCCATGTACTTTATTTCAAAAATAACGATGGAAAGGTATATAACCTTTTTGAGGAAATGGATTCAGACATCTGGAGCTACATTGAAAATGCACGTAAGCTCTATAATGATGGGATTATTTACAGAGATATGTTAGCCGTTACAGATATTGCAACTGAAGCTAAAAAAGGCAACGTAGCTATCAGTGTTAAAGGTGATATAGGGGTTGATGCAGCGACTCAAACTGCACTTAAGTCAGTTAATGCCAATTATGAGTTTGAAACAGTTGATTTTTATAGTACAGGTCTAGGCGCATACACTTCAGACTTCAAGCAATGGAACTTTGTTTGTATTCCTAAAGTTAGTAAAAATAAGGAACGTGCTATGATGTTTTTAGATTGGGTTCGTGCAGATCAAGCAAACTATGATTTACTTGCCTATGGTTTTAAAGGCGAAACTTTCGATGCACCTGATGAAGACTCCTATTCATTTATAGGCACAGATTATACATGGTTCCCATATGCTTGGATTTGGAATCCTACTCAAGATAGAGTTTCGTCTGATCTAAATGAAAAAGATAAGGCAACTTACCAATACTTTAGTGATGCTAGCAATTTTATACCTAGTAAGTTACTTGGTTTTACTTTTAATGCTGAAAAGGTTACAAATGAAATTGCACAGTTTAATTCTATTGAAGCTAAGTACTATCCACTCATTATTAATGGTATTACTGATCCACAGCAAGAATGGGATAAATTTAAAGCAGAAGCTTCTGACGTTGTAAAAACTATCCAAACTGAGTATCAAGCACAAATTGACACATTTCTTGCTCAATAAAGTTTAAAATTTTGTATAAGAGCAGCTATAGATATCACAGCTGCTCTTTAATATAGGAGAAAATACA
The DNA here is from genome assembly GCF_900095725.1 of Cellulosilyticum sp. I15G10I2. Lineage (NCBI taxonomy): Bacteria > Bacillati > Bacillota > Clostridia > Lachnospirales > Cellulosilyticaceae > Cellulosilyticum > Cellulosilyticum sp. I15G10I2. The sequence continues at coordinate 181,613 of NZ_FMMP01000007.1, read as the reverse complement.
TGCTAAGATATAATAAAAATCCAATTATTACTCCTGCACAGGTAAAGCCGTCTAGACCAGATTTTGAAGTTATCGGTGCATTTAATGCCAGTGCCATTAAGATGAATGAGGAAATCATTCTGCTTATAAGAGTGGCGGAACGCCCAGTACCTGACCAAGATAAATACCGAGTACCTCTATTTGATGTGAAGAGAGAACACATAACTTTTTTAGAGTTCGATAAGAATGACGAAGATTGTGATTTCTCAGATTCCAGATGGATTAGAACAAAAGAGAAGTCCTATATTACCTCCATTTCACATTTAAGAGTGGCAAGGAGCAAGGATGGACTCAACTTTGAGATTGAGGAAACACCAGCCATGGCAGCTGCTAATCAATATGAAACTTATGGTATTGAAGATCCAAGAACTGTTAGGATTGATGGAAGATACTATATTACATATAGTGCTATATCGGATATTGGCATCACAGACTGCTTGGCTGTAACAGAAGATTTTAAAACATTTCAAAGATTAGGCCTTGTTTTTCATCCAGATAATAAAGATGTAGTTATTTTCCCAGAAAAAATAGAGGGCAAATATTATGCACTTCATAGGCCTTCAACATCTGTATTTGGAAAACCGGATATTTGGATTGCTGAGTCACCAGATCTTTTATGTTGGGGGAACCATCGTCATTTGATGGGAACACGAGAGGGTTATTGGGATAATGGCAGAGTTGGGGCAAGCGCAACGCCATTTAAAGTGGATGGTGGCTGGTTAGAGATTTATCATGGGGCAACTAAAGACGACAGATATTGTCTTGGTGCACTCTTGCATCATGAAACACGTCCGTGGGAAATCATTGCACGAAGTAAAGAACCTATTCTAGAGCCTAAGGAAATTTATGAAACAGAAGGATTTCTTGGAGGGGTAGTATTTACTTGCGGAGTTATTCCTGATGAAGAAGATATTCATATTTATTATGGCGCAGCAGATACTTCCATCTGCTATGCAAAATCTTCTCTTGAAGAAATCATGGGTTCTTTAGAGTATTATGAAAAATAAAATATTTTGGATGAAGCAATAAAAGGAGCTGTTCACTCAATTTTAGTTATGATAGATGGTGGCGATGAGTTAACAGATGAATTTAATATCGATTTAATTAATACTCATTCCAAGAAATCGTTGAAAAACAATATTGCCATCGCTTTTCTTTGTGGGGGACTACCCCAGTATCGAATAATTACAATACCATTACTAATCAGTAAAAATGAACTTGACACTTAGCCGAGTTCATTTTTTCTTCTACGAAGCAGAAGCTAAAGCTGAAGATGCGATAGAAGATCAGGTTATTTTTGACGAAACTTATAGAATGGAAGAAATAGCTAACAGATACAAAATAGAATATGACGGTTGGGGTTGTGAAATAGTGAAGTAATAAAATCACTCAAGATTAGTTAAAAATGCTTCTTGTGATGTAAATCGATAAGCTTATTAGCAAAAGTTGATAGGAGGCGCTGGGCTGCTCCAATTATAAGATTGAATAATTCCCAGTACCCTATAAATCAACAATCTGTGTCTACAGTTATATTCTAGCCTATTGCTGTTCGGTAAAGCTCCACCATGCGATTGTTCCAATAAACCCTACTATTCCCGTAATAGCAAGTATGACGATGCTAACGATACCAAGATGAACATTTGAAATAAATAATGCCGGAATTGTCCAAGGAAAGTAAGCGGCAAGGCCAGCCTGTGCCACGACATTGGAAATGACCACAATAAGGAATGCAAGTCCAATAGGAGCTAAATATCCCTTGCTGACATTTGCTAGTAGAGCACTTATTGTACTAACAACCATCGTTAGCAGTGATGCTGCCATAAAAGTAAGAAAGCTATTCGTTATAAGCAACCATGTCCCACCATTAAGTCCAATCAAAATGCCCATAATGCATACAACAGCGAACATGAAAAAGACCAACAATACATCCCAAAGAAAAATTACGATGAACTTTGAAAGTGCCACATAAAGTTTAGATACTGGTTTCACTAGCAATTCACTGATCGTTTTATCTGTATACTCCCGTCCGAAAACCCAACATGCGGTAAAAGAGAATCCAATCACCAAAAGAGCAGTGTTTGTACCAAGTAAATCTGTTAAATAAGGCTCCCATCCGGCATCTACAGCATTGATATATGTGACTAAACCGAGCATAATTGGCATAGTGGCAAATGCGACAATAACAATCCAAAAAACACTTGAACGCAAGACCTTAAGAACTTCACAATGTATAAATGATAATATTTTCATTCCTGTATCCTCCTTGTACTTTGAATGATCCGCAAGAAATAACTTTCCAAATCTTCGGTAACGATATTTAGTTGTGTTGGGGGCTGTCCAAAGCGAACCAGCAATTCAGCTAATCTTTCAGGTTTTTCAATTGTGGAGCCTGCTGAAAGCAACAAGCGACCATCTATGTTTTCCTTAAAGCTATATCCCTGTTCTGCGAGTATATGTTTCATTGCATTTTTATTGCGGCCATCCAAAACCATGTGTTTTTGTAAAGACTGCTCTAGATGTGTCATTTTGATTTCCTGAATTAACCGTCCTTCATGGATGATGCCAATCCGATCAACCAGTTTGGAAAGTTCTTCTAGTTGATGACTGGATATAAAAACAGTAACTCCAAAATTTTTGGATAAATCAAAAAGCATTTCCCGAATTTCCACGACACCAGCGGGATCGAGGCCGTTGATAGGTTCATCCAAAATTAAAATTTTCGGACTATGAATCATTGCTTTAGCTAACCCTAGCCGTTGTTTGTTTCCCAAAGAAAGATTTTTTGCTTTTTTTATTTTTATGAGCCTCTAAACCGAGTTTTTGTATCACTTTGGTAATGGATTGGCGGTCAGATATCATTTGCATTCTGCGAGCAATGTCTAAATTTTCTATTACAGTAAGTCCTGGATAATAAGTGACTTCCTCCAAATATCCAACTTGCTCCCACAGCTTGTGACTTGCTGAGCCAACTTTATTTCCCAGCATATAGATACTACCGGACGAGGGGGTTAGTAAGGACAGCATCATTTTAATTGTGGTTGATTTGCCTGCACCATTCAGACCAAGAAATCCGAATATTTCGCCACTATTTACCTCAAGTGAAAGGTCGCTAACGGCATGATAATCACCAAAATTTTTTGTGAGACTATCTAGCTGTATTGCAGCGCAGCAGTCACTATTTAATTTTTCCATTTCATACACTCCTTTTGTGAATTTTTTTACGTTTTTATTGAAATTAACGCTATAGTGAACTTTAATTTTAAAACATCAACTGAGCATCAATTTTTACTTAAAATTCAGTTGATGTTCAGTTTACTTTGTAGGTGATATAATACGTATAATGGAGGTGACCTACAGTGTTTGATATTTTAATTGTCGAAGATGATATAAATACACAAAAACTAATGTGCGCTGTTCTAAAGCGCGGTGGATATAGCCCATATACTGCAAAAGATGGCCTTGAGGCACTTGACAGGATGGAAAAACGGCGATTTGATTTGATTGTATTGGATTTGATGATGCCTCGTATGGATGGTTATAAATTTTGTGAGCAATTACGTGGTGTGGGAGAAAACATTCCAATACTGATGGTAACAGCCAATCAGGAGACGAAAGATAAGCATAAGGGTTTTCTCGCAGGAACTGATGATTATATGACGAAACCTTTTGATGAACAAGAAATGCTATTTCGAGTAAAGGCGCTTTTACGTCGAGCACAAATTGCCAGCGAACACAGAGTTGTCATGGGTGAAACCACAGCGGATTACAAAACTCTTACTGTTTCATGGAAAAGTGAACAACATGCTTTGCCAAAGAAAGAATTTCAACTTCTTTTTAAGCTTATGAGTTATCCCAATATGATTTTCACCCGCAATCAACTAATGGATGAATTTTGGGGATTGGAGACTGAGACAGACGAGCATACCTTGAATGTTCATATAAACAGATTGCGGGATAAATTGAGAGATAACCCCGATTTTGAAATTGTTACTGTGCGTGGCTTGGGGTATAAAATTGTGAGGTGCGTATGAAGCAAATAAAAAAGAGACTCCCACCGAAAATTAGTCTTGCGGTTTCCTTGGTGACCCTGGTTTTTATCGTTATGCTCTTGGCCATTTTATCAGCGGGCTTGATTGCTTATTTGCTAATCAAATTAGGAATCATGGACTTAGAAGGTACCTCAAGTCCAATCCGAGCAATCTCCATAATGGTATATATCAGTATTTTTTTGGGAGTGGTGATAGCAACATTATTAAGTCAGCGCTCTGTTAAGCCAATCCGAGACATGATAAAAGCCACCGAAAAGGTATCTCAGGGTAATTTCTCGGTTAGGGTAAACGGCAGTTTTGTCTTTGAATTGGATGCCCTTGCCGGGAGCTTTAATAAGATGGTGAAGGAGTTAAAAGGTATCGAAACCCTGCGCAGCGACTTTGTGAGAAACTTCTCCCATGAGTTCAAAACCCCCATTACATCGATAAGTGGATTCGCCAAACTATTGCAGGTGGGTGATATTAGCGACGAGGAAAAGCAGGAATATCTGAATATAATCGTGCAGGAATCAGAGCGGCTTGTTCATCTTTCCACGAACATTCTTAACCTTTCGAAAATAGAAAGTACAGAGATTATTAGCGAAAAAACGATCTATTGTTTAGATGAACAAATTAGACTTGCGATTGTAATGTTAGAACCAAAGTGGAGCGATAAAAATCTTCACGTTGACATTAGACTTGAAGATGGAATTGAAATACTTGGTGAAAAAAATCTAATCCATCAGATTTGGGTTAATCTTCTTGACAATGCCATTAAGTACACGAACACGGGTGGAGTGATAAAAGTAGGCCTATGGCGGAGCGGACAAAAGGCAATCTTTCGGCTTGAAGATAGCGGATGCGGAATGAATGATGAAACCATACGTCATATATTTGATAAATTCTTTCAAGGAGACACATCCCACTCATTAACTGGAAATGGATTGGGTTTGACTTTAGTCAAGAAAATTACACAACTATGTGAAGGAACAATTGAAGTACAAAGCGAGCTTGGGAAAGGGAGTGTTTTCATTGTAAAATTGCCATTAGGCTCGGATGCTAAGACAGTATAAATCATTAATATTAAAGTATAATAAGAAGACTATTAGAGCAGAACTAAGGTACTGGGTTAAGGGAATACTAGGATTTACAGCCTAAAATTGTAGGTATTTGTTATATAGCTTTTTCAGGGTGCGTAATAGGCGGGCCCTTAATCTACAGATTTAAAAAGGATGAGTTCAAGGAAAGTAAGGACCACTATGAATAGAAGATGTGATAAGCATAAATATATTTATAAAATACTAAATTAAGCCTACTTGTTTAAAATCAAGCAGGCTTAATTTGTCTTACATTCCATCTTACCAGCAGTGTGGCGCCGAAGCTTAGGAGGGCGGCGGCGAGTATTACAGTCCAGAGGTGGGACCCAAAAGCCTCCAGCAGTTGGCCAAAGATAGCTTGCCCAAGAGGGATGCAACAGGTCGCAAAGGCTGTGGCGAAAGCACTGATCTTGCCCAGCATATGAGAAGGGGAGGCCTGCTGGATATAGGTCATACTAATGACATTGGCCATCCCCAGCGCCAGCATAATAGACATACCGCCAAAGGTAAAAAGACCGAGGCTGGCCCATCTAAAGACCTCTTGATCTAGCGGGAGCATCACAGAAAGTGACATCACTACTAGAGATAAACACGCAGGAAAAAGTATGTAATAAATCCGCTCGATCCCCACCAGCCTTGGGCGCAGGCTGATAATGAGTCCGCCGAGGATCATCCCCAGGGCAATGACGCCTTCTGCCATACCATAAGTCTGGGCCGGCATGTTTAAAATGACCTTAATAATATATGGGGAGCCTATAGAAAAGATAGGTACTAAAAACAAATTGTATAAACCAGAGGTTATAATCATTCTAAAGACAATGGGGTTATCCTCTTTAAGATAACAATAGCCGGCTTTCATTTCTTCGTAAATCATACGAGGTACTGAAACCTTCTCGGCCTTGGGTGCTAGCGGAGTATGGGGGATATCAAGAAACAGCTCCAAGATGGCCGAAAGGAAGAAGCTTAAGGCATTTATAATAATAACGGCCTTGATGCCCCATAGGCTATAGCATATGCCAGCTAGGATAGGACCTAGGAAGTTAGACAAAGAGGCTACCTGCTGGACAATGCCGTTAGCCTGCAGCAAGCTGCTTTCTGGCACAATCTGAGGGATACTTGCTGTAACAGCAGGGGCATAGAGTGTATAAAAGACAGACAAGAGCAGCATGACGCCGGCGACTATATTGTAATGGTCACGCCCGCTAAACAAGATAACGGCATAAACGCATAAAAGCGCACTGCTTAAAAAGTCCAGTACCACCATAATGTGTTTGCGGCTTATACGGTCTGCAAGCACACCAGCAATAGGGGCGCAGACGATATAAGGCAGCATCGACAGTGCTAAAATACCAGAAAAAATACGGGCTGATCCTGTAACGTCCAATAAGTAAAGTGACAGGCTGAAACGTTGAATAGAGCTGCCGAATAACGAGATAATCTGTCCAATTACCAATATAATATAATTTTTATTTTTCATAATATATTCTCATCCTAAGCTAGAATGGCAGAAGGCTTAGCGCGCTAATGCACAATCGGTACATATTGGATAGGTACCGGTTGCATCTAACTGCAGCTTGGCTTCAATGCCATATAAAATTTTTAAGTTTTCCTTGTTAATTACGTCTATTGGGGCACCTTCAAAGACTACTTCACCCTTTTTCATCCCAATCAAATGGTCTGCAAACTTGGTGGCATTATTAAGTTCATGAAGCACCATCACAATGGTTCGGTTCTGTGTGCGGTTGAGCTCCTTTAAAAGTTCAAGAATCTCCAGCTGGTGAGAGATATCCAGATAAGTAGTGGGTTCATCGAGCACAAGTATCTCAGTTTCTTGAGCAAGCGCCATGGCAATCCACGCTCTTTGTCTTTGTCCGCCAGAAAGCGCCTGTACAGGACGGTCGCAAAACTCATAGATACCTGTCGCCTGCATGGCCCAGTTGACCATTTCGATATCGTGGGCCTTTAGGCCACCCATAGGGCTTTGGTAGGGGAAGCGTCCATAGGACACAAGTTCCTTTACCAAAAGGCCTTCGGGTACAACAGGGCTTTGGGGAAGCACAGCCATCATCTTGGCGATTTCTTTGGAGGCGTGCTTTTTAATGGCGGCACCATTGATGCGGACCTCGCCGTGCTTTGGCGTTAAGATGCGCGCAATAGACTTTAAAAGAGTCGATTTGCCGCAACCATTGCCCCCAATAATCATAGTGACTTTGCCTTTTGGTATTTTTAAATTCATATTATTAATAATGAGCAGATCTTCATAAGCGACCTGTAGATTACTTACTTCAATGCTCGGATTCTGCATGCTATCACCTTTCTTTCTAGAGGCTATTTTTCTTTTATCATTAAATAAATAAAATAAGGTACGCCAATGGCCGCGATCGTAATACCCACAGGGATCTCAAGGGGTGCAAAGAGATTTCTTGAGACGGTGTCTGCCAAAATAATAATAATACCATTTATGAGTGCGGCAAGAGGAATCTGTCTGCAGTGCACAGGGCCTATGAGACGTTTGGCGATGTGGGGACCTAATAGGCCTAAAAAGGCAATGTTACCGGCAACAGCTGTGGCCGCAGCTGCAAGGCCTACTGCCAAAAAGAGCAGAATACGCCGTTCCTGTTCCACACGTACTCCCAGACCGACGGCCAGCTCATCACCGAGGTCCATAGCATCCAGTACTTTAGACTTGTAAAGGGTAAGTCCCATAAAGAGAACCACAATAGGGGCACTGATCATAAAAAACTGCCAGCTGCTGCCCCATAAGCTGCCACTGATCCAAGTCAGTGCTTTGTTAAAGTCTCCTTTAGACATATTTAGTTGATACATTGTAATAAGGGCATTAATCCCGGCGTTTACGCCGATCCCTATTAAAATCAGGCGGGTGGGGTTGATCCCTTTTTTATAGCTTAGGCCATAAATGAGAAGGGTAGCAAAAAGCGCACCTACAATAGCAGCAAAGGGCATCAAAAGTACGGTGCCAAGACCTAACGTATCGTAATAATTACTGCTTTTAGAAGCAATAAGCAGGACAACCCCTAAGGCAGAGCCTGCATTCATACCAATAATCCCAGGCTCGGCCAGCTGATTTTTGGTGATGCTTTGTAGGATGCATCCGGAAGTGGACAGGGCAGCACCTACAAAGGCAGCCGTAAGAATGCGCGGTAGCCTTAAGCCAAAAATGACCATATGCTGCATCTTTGTGCCTTGTCCTAAAAAGGTTTGGAGCATTTCACTCAAGCTCAGTTTATAAGTACCCGTCATAAGGCTTATTAAAAAAGCACCTAGTAACAGTAAAAAAGCACCAAAAACGAATATAAGTGTCTTATTTTTAACCCTCATCAACTATTCCCCCTTCTTACAAGCCATAGAAAAAAGGGCACGCCAATTAACGATGTAAAGAGGCCCACAGGGGTTTCATAAGGCTGACTCACTAATCTGGCCGCAACATCTGCCCAGATAAGAAGTACAGAACCTGCAGCAAAAGAAAACGGCAGTATATAACGGTAGTCATAGCCTAGAAGCCGGCGTATGATATGGGGAACGATTAAGCCGACAAATGCAATATTGCCTGCTACCGCTACGCTGACCCCGCAGAGGGGGATTAAAAGCAGCAGGGCATAAAAACGTACTTTATGAGGATTTTCTCCAAGGCCGACCGCTACATCCTCTCCTAAGCTTACGATATTAATACGCTGCGATAAGCACAGCGCCATGAGGGTACAGATCCCGCCTACCCCCAGAAGCAGCCAGACACTCTGCCAGGAGGCGGTTCTAAACCCACCCCCTACCCAAAAGGCAAGCTCCTGAGCTTTATTAAACAACAAGGCAACAATAGATGCCATCGATAAAAAGAATGTACTTAGGGCGGTTCCAGCCAGAAGCAGGCGGGATAAGTTCATATTACGAGCATTCTGCATACTGAAGATGAGTACTAAAACACCACTTACTGTCGCACCGATAAGGGCAGCGAAGGTATTGCCAAAAAGGCCGTATAAGCCTGGAGTAACAGAGGTGATGGCAACGGCTAGGGTGGCACCTTGAGTGATGCCCATCATAGAAGGCTCCGCAACTGGGTTTCTTGTAACACCCTGCATCATAGCACCAGAGATACCAAGAAAACCGCCTATTAAGGCGGTGCATAATGCTCTTGGCAGTCTGCCATCACGAACAAGCTGCATCTCTAATACTTCTTCATAATGAAAAATACTGTCCCATACAGTTTTTAAAGGAATAAGCTTTGCACCAAAGGAGATAGCAATAATAAGGCCAATACCTCCTAGAAGGCAGCAGAGTATCGCAGTGGCAGTTGCTTTTTTAAACATAGGTTATTTCATCAACCCTTCTATTTCATCTAAAAACAATAAGCGGCCAATAGGGCTGTAGCCTTGGTTAAAATAAGGACTGGCCGGAAGTGTTACATAGCTGTCACTTTTAACTGCTCTCATATTCTGCCACATTTTGTTTGCTTCAAGTTGTGCTAGGTCTTCTTCGGTACCCACTGCAAAGATATAATCAGCATCTATTGCTGCAAGACCTTCATAGCTGACTACTGGCAGACTTACATTTTCCTGAGCTGGCATACCTTCAGGTTTTTTAAGTCCCATATCGGTATAAAGTATGCTTCCCATACCGGCACCGTCAAAAATATAGATTTGACCGCCGCTAGCTAAAAAGGCAAGGTAAGTTGTATCTTCGCCGTGAGCGGCTTTCATACGATCGCCAGTTTCTGCAGCTTTTGCCTTATAAGTACTTAGCCATGCATCTGCTTTATCTGATTGATCCATCACAGCAGCCACATTCTTGAGATCCTCAGTCCAGTCAATCTGTGCCATTTGAAGCATCACGGTTGGAGCAATCTGAGACAATTGATCATACATTTTTTCTTGGTAATTAGAGATGATAATAAGATCAGGCTCTAAGGCAATAACCCCTTCAAGGTCCATGGTGTCTTGGAAGCTGTAACCTAAAATAGCGGCGTCTTTTAAAGTATCTTCGAGATAAGCCGGAAGCTTTGTATAGTCATAAGCATCTGAGTTAGCTGTCCCAATTACGCTATAGCCAAGAATAGAGAGGGTATCGCTCGTGCCGCTGATATCCACAATGCGTTGTGGAGTTAGAGGGATTTCTACTTCGCCTCTGGCATCTGTTATAATGCGGGTAGTACTATTTGTTTCGGTTGCTGGCTGTATCGCCGCAGTGTCAGGTGATGGTGTAGCCACTTTATCTTTGGTATTTCCTACGCAGCCTGCTAAAGAAAGCATTAAAACGCCTCCAAGAGCAAGTGTATTTAAATAGTGTTTAATTTTTTTCATAAGGATTTCCTTTCGACATTTATTTACAACTAAATTGTAAATGATAGTCAATCTCATTGCAATGAAATCATCTAATATGATTATTTGTGCACCGAATAAGATAAATTATGCATTGCTTTTTAGGTTATAGAATTTTATAATTAAAAGCACCAGACTAGTGTGAGGAGGGACAATATGGTTGTTACATCAAGTGAAGCATTTTATGAGGCTTTTTTTAATGCACTATCTTTTACACCCATTTTTAGGGATAACTTTATCCTCTATCATAATGACAAAAGGCCAGAGCTAGGTTATATTGTGCGTTATACTAAAGCACGGCATTATGATATCTTCCTTGGTAACTATACGATTCCCGAAGATTTTGGGATTACATTTAATATTCCATCCACCCACATGCGCTTTGGTACGGTATATTTGGGAGAGACTAAGTTTCGCCTCGCTAATGAAGCTGTTTCTTCTTTTAAACCTTCCTCGTTTTTCGTAGTAGAAAATCATCCAAAAGGCAGACAGGTCTGGTATAAAGGTCAGCATTTTCATGGTACTGAAGTCACCATCTATGCGCCTTATTTTAAAGAAATGATACAGCCTGAATATGGGGAGAAGGCAATTACACCCTATGAATTCCCTTTTAACATTACCCATCGCTACCTTCCTCTAGAACTTGTTAAGGTACTTCATCAGATAGAACGATTAGCTTCATCACCAGCTTTAAATGCCCTCTATATTGACAGCAAAATATTAGAATGCCTTGCAGTCATAACAGCAGAGTTTCGTGATGCTTCACAAAATGCTTTTACCAATCAATATGCTCTAGGGGCTATCAGTTTAGGGAAAAATCGTAAAATTAATTTATCCCACGATGATGTACGGGCCATAAGAAAAGCTTATGAAATCATGACCGAACGTGCTTGTGATCCGCCAACTATTGAGCACTTAAGTGAACTCGTCAATCTTAATCCTCAGAAGCTAAAGGGAGGATTTGCAGCGATGTACCACAGCACCATATGGGAGTATGCTAATAGTATTCGCATGTCTATCGCTGCCAACCTATTATCTACGACGGATAGAAGTATTGAGGAGATCGCCCATCATATTGGTTACGCGCGTTGTGCTAATTTTACCAATATGTTTAATCGCACCTATCAGATGAGTCCCAGCGCCTTTCGTAGGGCTAAAAGATAGGGGTTTTCTTATAAATATTATGGAAGAAAAAGCTATCCCTCTAAATTTTAGAGAGGTAGCTTTTTTAGCTTGTTTAATAATGCAGAACTATAGTATATAATAAGCTTGGAAAGTATTAAGGAAAGGGAGTGAATCCTTGATCACGATTAAAGAAATGGCTGGGATTATTGGGGTCAGTCCAACGACTGTTTCTAACGTCATCCGCGGCAAAACAAAGGAAGTTTCACCACAGACCGTAGAGAAGATTCAAAAAGCATTAAAAGAGTTCAATTATATACCGAATATGACAGCGGTTAATCTTGCTAAAAATAATTCGAATATTATAGGTTTTGTTATGAATTCAAATGAAAATATTTATGACAATGCCATACAGGATTTTTTTACGGGAGAATTATTAGGAGGCTTAGAAAAGAGAATTCATGGGCGCGGCTATTATATCATGATTTATATTTCAAAGCATGTTGAAGAAGTTACTAAATTCGTATCCTCTTGGAATGTAGATGGACTAGTTGCACTTGGCTTTAGTTATGAGAATGCTCAAGTTTTAAGAGAAGTGTATAAAAAACCTCTCATTTTTATAGATGGCTATTTTGGTGATGACGGCAACGCTTATACGAATGTAGGGATAGAAGACTACCGTGGAGCCTATGAAATGACAAGTCATCTTATTGCAAATGGACATAAACGGATAGGCTTTTTTTCAGACAACTATATTGGGGGAGACTATGAGCGTTACCGAGGTTTTGTAAATGCCATTAGAGATGCAGGGCTGGCACCCGAAGCAGGTGAAAAGTTCGTTCTTGAAAATGGAACGGCAGGATTAGAGCCTTGCATGCAGCATTTCGTGGAAGGACATTCTAAGATTAGTGCGATGTTTTTTTGTGCAGACTATTATGCAGTCACGGCTATGAACTATCTGATGGATCATGGGATACGTATCCCAGAGGATGTTTCAGTTGCGGGCTATGATGATGCAACTGTAGCCTCTATTATTCGACCAAAGCTTACTACGGTACGTCAAAATACAACACACAAAGCTTATGCAGCTATTGATAAACTTTTGAAACTCATCGAAAATCCTGATGAAAAGGCAGAAAATATCGTCATGCCAGTTGAACTTCGCATCAGAGACTCAGTCAAAAATATAAACTTAGTGCAATAGATCTAATAGTTGATACATTTTACGAAACTGGGTCGGGCTTACTTTTTTAAACTGCATAAAAACCCTATTAAACGTTGAAATACTATTGAATCCTGCTTCTTGAGAAATCTCTGTAATTGAAAGATTAGGATCGAGAAGCAGTGTTTCTGCAATACGCAGACGTTCTTTTGCCTGAAACTCAGGAAGACTATGTCCTGTGTATGTTTTAAATAACTTTGAAAAATGATATTTCGAAAAGCCGGCGATAGCAGCCGCGGCTTCCAATGTAATGTTCTCAGTGCAATGCGCTGTAATATAATTGCATACTAAAAACATTTGCTGCTCAACCTTTAATTTATGAGAAGATGTTCGTTTTTCATTCTCCAGAGTTACTTCTCTTAAATGCCCGCCTAAACATATCACCAATTCATAAATAAATATACAGGATTTTATTTCTGGAAAATGCTCTTCATATAGAGATGTATCTAAGATTTCTAAGAGTAATTTTTGTAATCGGGGAACTACCCTGGCATTTTCTTTTTCTCTTAGCAGACGCGTGGAATAAAATAAATAAGCTAATTTTTGAAAATCTACACGATTAGTCAGAAGTTGTGAATCAAATTGTAATAAAAGCGTATTATTAGGTTGAGGCTGATAAATAATAGCATGCAGCTCCCCCGGCCATATCAATAATATATCTCCTTTTTCCATATATATTTTTTCACCATTTACTTCATAGATCAAACCATTCTGCATGGTATAGATGATTTCCACATAATGATGCCAATGCAGCGGAAAGGTTTCTAACTCATTCAGATAAAAAATACTATACGAATAGCCATGAAAAAATTGATTGTTTTCAAAAATAGACCAGTCTTTCAACTCTGCATACTCCTTCACATTAATAGATGAATTGATGTATTACTCACTCACTTTTTATGTATTTACAACTACCTATAAATTGTTGATTTTTCATTATTCTATGGGATTTTCTCTAATATTTCAATACTTTATTAGGTGAAATCACAATTTGTGGGCAAAAATCCGCAATAAGTAAGTAGTGCTTATTAATGATTTGTATTATTGTAAAGTAAAAGTGATAGGAGGTATTTTGAAATGAATAAAATATTTCATGTAGCAGTTACTGGGTGCGATAATGCAGCGGGGACAAAAGAGAATCCATTTAAAACAATTTCAAAAGCTGCTCAAGTTGCAGAAACAGGGGATACGATTATTGTCCATGAAGGTGAATACCGTGAGTGGGTAAAACCTGCCCATAGTGGTTATAGCAATATCAACAGAATTACTTATGAGGCTGCTAAGGGGGAGCGGGTTGTTATTAAAGGGTCTGAAAGAATAACAACTTGGGAATGCTTAGAAGGGACCGTATGGAAAGTGGTATTGCCAAATACTATGTTTGGTGATTACAATCCGTACAAAGAGACTTTATCTGGAGACTGGCTTATTCACCCTGAAGACAGATCGCTGCATCCAGGAGATGTCTACCTAAACGGGAAATCTTTCTATGAGGCACGATCTTTAGATGAGATCAGACATTCTATAAAACGCGAAACAGGGTTTAATCCACCATGGACAAAACGTACAGAAAAGCTGCTGGATCCAGAGGGTTCAATCTATGGGTGGTATGCTGAGGTTGATGACAAGACAACAACACTATATGCCAACTTCCATGGGGCTGACCCAAATAAAGAATTAACGGAAATCAACGTGCGTAAATGCTGCTTTTATCCTGAAAAGACAGGCATGAACTATATTACTGTCCGTGGTTTTGAAATGGCACAGGCAGCATCGCCTTGGACACCACCTACAGCTGATCAGCCAGGGCTCCTTGGGGTAAACTGGAGTAAAGGCTGGATTATCGAAAATAATATTATTCATGATGCAAAATGCAGTGCCATCAGCATTGGCAAAGAAGCTTCTACTGGACACAATTTGTGCACAAGACGCCAGCAGAAACCAGGCTATCAATATCAGATGGAAGCTGTGTTCCGTGCTCTTCAGATAGGTTGGAGCAAAGAAAAAATTGGTTCTCATATTATTCGTAATAATACCATCTATAATTGCGGCCAAAATGCTATTGTTGGGCATATGGGGTGTGTATTTAGTGAAATATACAATAATCATATCTACAACATTGCTGTCAAACATGAATTCTTTGGTTATGAAATTGCGGGCATCAAATTGCATGCGGCGATAGATGTTAAAATTCATAATAATCGTATCCATAACTGTACCTTGGGCACATGGCTGGATTGGCAGGCTCAAGGGGTACGTATAAGCCAGAACTTGTATTATAACAATGACCGTGATTTCTTTATTGAAGTTACCCATGGGCCGTATTTAGTAGATAATAATATTTTTGGTTCTCATTATAGCTTTGATAATGTTGCCCAAGGCGGCGCGTACATAAATAATTTATGCTGCGGATCTATGCGCAGAATCAAAACGTTGGACCGCTCCACGCCTTACCATTTTCCACATTCTACACAGGTAGCTGGAACAGCTGTTGTATATAGTGGAGATGACCGTTTATATAACAATATTTTTGTTGGGGGGATAGAAATACCGGAGGAGGAATCCTATAGTGGAACTGCAGGGTATGATGATTGCACCTCTTCTTATGAGGAGTATCATAAACAGGTCGTTGATGCTGGGATTGGAGATCATGAGAAGTTTATTAACATTGAACAACCAGTTTATATTGATGGCAATGTTTATCTAAATGGCTCCGAGGCTTTTAGGGCAGAAAATCATAAGTACTGCAATCCCTCTTTTAACCCTAATGTAAAAATTATCGAAGATAACGATGAAGTTTATTTAGAGATGGATGTAGATCAAGAAATGCTGGATGTGGCAACAGCTCTATACGGGACAGAAACCCTTGGAACAGTACGTATTGTTGATGCCATCTTTGATGATCCGAGTGGAAGTCCTATTACATTAGATAAAGATTATTTGAATAAGCAGCGAAAAGATATGCCTACAGTGGGTCCTATTGAAACCATTTCAGTGGGGCACAATCGTATTAAAGTTTGGGGTTAATTTCGTAATCATTTATCGTACTAATCTAAAAGCTCTGGCAATGTCGGGTATCGGCATTGCCAGAGCTTTTTTGTAAGCTTAATAAGGCAGTAGCACTATCAAAAAGAAAAAAGTTACAAAATAATTAGTTAATTAGCAAACTGCAAATATACAAAAGGCATAAAATTATAGATAAACAACACGTATTTATATTCAATATACACATAATGTTATGTTACTATTAGAACACAAAGAAGAGCCTATTGTACGTTCTAGGTTTTTCTTGAAAAATGAGTAGAGGAGAGGGAAAATGAGAAAATGTAAACTTAAAAGGGGACTGGCGTTAGCAATAGGATTAACCATGGGTTTAACAACTCTGAGTGGGTGTGGCAGGCAAGCAGATACAACAACGAGTGAATCTGCAAGTTCAAATGGAGGGACAGTACAAAAAAGTGCAGCAAATGCTCAAAAAACTAAACTTACTTTATGGCATATCCAGACAAACGGTGATGCACCCAATTATATTCAAGACAGCATGGATCGATTTGTGGCAGATAATCCGCAATATGAAGTTGAGGTAGTTGTCATGCAGAATGATGCTTACAAACAAAAAATAAGAATTGCAATGGGAACGGACTCAATGCCAGATATATTCCCACATTGGTCGGGCGGTCCAATGGTTGAGTATATTAAAGCTGGAAGAGTTGCTGATATTACACAATATATGAATAAGGATAATTATAAAGATAAGTTTTTGGATGGAGGCATTGCGCAAGCGACCTATGAGGATAAAATATGGGGCATGCCGGTAGAGAATACATCAGTGGCAGGTATATTTTATAACAAAGAGATTTTTCAAAGATTGGGGTTAAGTGTGCCTAAAACTATTTCGGAGCTTGAAAAAGTTTGTGATACCTTGCTTGAAAATGGCATTATACCCTTTTCTTTAGCCAATAAAACCAAGTGGACTGGGTCTATGTATTATATGTATTTAGTTGAAAGGTTCGGAGGGACATCTGTATTTGCTGCTGCAGCCAATAGAGATGCTGGCGGAACTTTTGAACATGAAGCATTCAAATATGCAGGTGATAAAATTCAAGAATGGGTTAAAAAAGGTTATTTTAATGAAGGATTCAATGGGCTGGATGAAGACTCTGGACAATCGAGAACGCTTTTATATAATGATAGCGCAGCTATGCATCTTATGGGCTCTTGGTTCCTCTCTACAGCTCAAGGAGAAAACCCAGAATTTATGAAAAAAGTAGGATTTATGTCCTTCCCAGCAGTAGATGGAGGAGTTGGCCATCCAGATTCAGTCATTGGGACACTCGGAGATAACTTCTATTCTATAGCAGCTAGTTGTAAGGATGTAGAAGGTGCCTTTAAAGCGATGCAGTATTTAATTGATGATGTTGCTATTGAAAAACGTGTTGCAGATGGCAGACTTGTTCCAGTTAAAGGGCTTAAAGTAGATGATGAAAACTTAGCAGCTGTTAAACAAGCAGTAGAAAAAGCACCTACAGTACAGCTATGGTATGATCAATATCTTACACCAGAGGTGGCAGAATTACATAAAGATACAAGCCAGGCAATATTTGCACTCGCAATGACACCAGAAGAAGTGAACAAGCATATGGAAGAAGCTATTAAAAAGGCTGCATCCAATAAATAGATAAGTAGGTTTATCATTTTATGGTACTTTATAGTGCTATAAAGTACCATAAAACATGAAAAGGAGGTAGTTGCGTTTAGAAATACATCGCTGACGCAACAGACTAATATGATCCAGATAAAAACTAGTATGGTCCAGACAAAAAATGATTTAGCTAAAAGAAGAAGAGCTCAGACACTGCTTACGGCCATTTTATTTCTAATACCTGCCTTTATATTTTTGTTTCTTTTTATAGCCTATCCTATTACAGATACTTTTGTACTAAGTACTTATAAGTGGAATGGTATCGATCCACAAAAAGCATTTGTAGGCTTTGAAAATTGGAAGAAGCTCCTTGGAGATCTAAAGTTTATTGGAGCTTTTCGTAATAATATTTTGGTAATGATCTTATCAATAAGTATCCAGCTTCCTATCGGAATGGTCTTAGCAGTCCTGCTTGATATGGGGGGAAGAAAGCTTAATTTCTTGAAGGTGACCTATTTTCTGCCCATGTTAATGTCCTCTATTGCTATAGGTTTTTTGTTTAAGTATACATACGATCCTCAATTTGGCCTTATTTCAGTTGTTTCTAGATTATTTGGCGGAAAAGCTATGGTTGATATTTTAGGTAATCCCAAAATTGCATTATTTGCAGTCATTTTGGTAATCTGCTGGCAGTTTGTGCCTTTCTACATGGTGTATTTCTTAGCTGGACTTACTTCGATTTCGGAAGAGATCTATGAGGCGGCAATTATTGATGGAGCTACAAGAAATCAGTACTTTTGGCGTATTGCTTTACCGATGATGAGAGGTTCCATAAAGACTGCCTGTATTCTTTCGATGGTAGGGTCACTTAAATATTTTGACTTAATTTATGTTATGACTGAGGGCGGTCCTAATGGGGCAACAGAGTTAATGGCTACCTATATGTATAAAAGTGCCTTTGTTTCTATGAATATGGGATATGGCTCTGCAATTGCAGCGGGCATGTTTCTTATTATTACAACAATTTCCCTCTTAACCATGACACTTATGAATAGAAAGGAGACTGAAGTATGACAAAACTTAAAAAGATAAATCCTCTGATGCTTCTTATCATTTTTTTTGCAGCAGTGTGGTTTATTATAGCAGCAGCACCTTTTTATTTTATGGTTATTTCTACTTTTAAACAGCAATTTGAGATGATGACTAGTGGTGTCTTTACATTTCCCAAGGGACTTTATCTTAATAATTTTCAAGCTATTATTGGGCCAGGGTTTTTTAGATATTTAGCCAATAGTTTGACAGTAGCAGGGGTTGGTTTGTTTCTTACCCTCATGATCAGTGCCTTTGCCGCGTATCCGTTTTCAAGGTTCACATTTAAGTTAAACCGGCCTATTTATGCAATAGTTGTTGCGGCAATGGCTGTTCCGGTTCATGTTACATTAATTCCGATCTTTATATTAACCCAAAAACTTCGTTTGTATGATACAATATGGGCATTGGTAGGGCCTTATGTAGCCTTTAATTTACCTATTTCTATTTTTATTTTAACAAGTTTTATGGCACAAATCCCCAAAGAATTGGAAGAAGCCGCGGAGATTGATGGCTGCGGAAAGATTAAAACCTTTTTTCAGGTCATTCTCCCTTTAACAAAGCCAGGGCTTGCGACTTTAGCAATCTACAATGGTGTAAATATGTGGAATGAATTTAGCTTTGCACTCGTGCTGACGCAGTCAGTCACTAAAAGAACTTTACCGCTGGCAGTGTGGGAATATCAAGGGCAATACTCCTCTAATGTTCCTATGATTATGACGGTATTATTTTTAAGTGCTGTTCCGATGATCATAGCATTTATTATTGGCCAGGATAAACTTATAAAAGGTATGATGGCTGGCGCTGTAAAAGGATAGTAAAATAAGTTTTTGGGGAAATGATTAAACTCAGTAATGTACATAGAAATGAAAGGAATTCAAGATGAGAAGACGGAAAATGATTGCTATTTTATGCATACTTAGTTTTTTGAGTCTAACAAGCTGTATAAAAACCCCAAAAAAAGTGGAACACAATGACCAGTCAAAGCAAAAAAAAATTATTACACTCTATCATATTCAAGAGGAAGCCCCTATTCAGGAAATTATTATGGACTCGATCAAAAGATTTGAAGACCAGTATCCAGAATTTCAAGTTGATGTGACAGTTATGTCCAATGATGCCTATAAGCATTATCTAAAAATTCGAAGCGCCACAAAAGAAATGCCCGATGTTTTTTCAACATGGGCGGGAGGAAGCTTAAAAGAGCTGGTTAATACGCAGTTTATTGTTAATTTGCGAGACTATATGATGCAAGATCAGTATTTAGACCGTTTCATGGATAAAGCAATAGAGATGGTTGACTACGAAGACGGTATTTGGGCAGTTCCTGTTGAGAATGTGACGCTGTCACTTGTAATCTATAATAAAGATATTTTTTCAAAGCTTCAGCTGTCCCCACCTGAGACTTATGAAGAGTTTCTGGAAGTCATAAAGGTGCTCCGTTCACAGCATATTATTCCTTTAGCTCTGGCGAATAGAACTGGATGGCCAGGCTCGATGTACTATATGTATTTTGTAGATCGTATTGGAGGATCTGAGGTTTTTAAAAATGCTATAGAGCGAGCGAATCATTATACGTTTGAGGATGCTGCATTTGTTGAAGCAGGCTATAAGATACAGGAACTTATAGCAAAAAATGCATTTCCTGAAGGCTTTAATTGGCTTGATGAGGATAATGGAGATGCAAGAAGCTTAATCTATAATGAAGAGGCAGCAATGATTTTAACAGGTACTTGGTTTTTAAGTA
Source organism: Cellulosilyticum sp. I15G10I2 (assembly GCF_900095725.1). Taxonomy (NCBI): domain Bacteria; kingdom Bacillati; phylum Bacillota; class Clostridia; order Lachnospirales; family Cellulosilyticaceae; genus Cellulosilyticum; species Cellulosilyticum sp. I15G10I2. The sequence continues at coordinate 161,300 of NZ_FMMP01000007.1, read as the reverse complement.
AGTTAAATGGTGCTAAACCAGAATTATTAGAAAAGCTGGATGTTTTTCCGTTTCCGGTTATTGAAGAAGGCAGAGGGAGTAAGGATCATTATGTGGGCAGTGTAGGAGATAATTTTTACAGTATTGCATCTTCTTGTGCGTACCCGGATGAGGCTTTCAAACTCATACAGTTCTTAATTGACGATACAGCTGTTCAAAAGAGAATCGAGGCAGGCAGAATACCTCCTATTAAAAATACATCTTATAAAGAGCCCCTTTTTCAGAAGATCTATACGATGATTCAAAATGCACCGTATGTTCAGTTTTGGTATGATCAGTATCTTCCGCCACGTTTAGGCGAAGTACATAATATGTTGATGAAAGAATTGTTTGATGGGGAAGAGCCGGAAATAATAGCAAGAAAAATGGAACATGCTGTAAGAAGATATTACTTAGATAATGACGAAATTTTATTAGGTAGGTAAGAGCTATGATTATTCGTTTCTTAAAATATTCGAAAAATAAGATTAAAGCATTACCTCTGCGTTATAAGCTGTCATATTACATGTCACTGATTGTATGTGTATCAGCAATAGTGCTAGGCATGCTTATCTACGTGCTCACCAGCCGGTCAGTCGTGTATCTTTCACAACAATTGATTACACAGCAGCTTGATCAGGTTTCGAATAATTTGCAGCGTTTTTTAGATGATATTACTAATTCTTCTGTATATACAGTCTATGGTGACAAGATCCAGACTTACTTAACAGCAGAAAAGCAAAATCACTCTAATTATTCAGCTGTTGTAGATGAAGCCTATAAGGCACTGCATAATGTTGTTAATTCGAAAAGTCATCTTTTTTATATTTATATCAAAAAGGAATTAGATCAATCTTCAATTTCTGTAGGGCCAGAACTTATTCGTATGAATTTAGAAAGAGAAGGGATGTTCCAAAGTCCAAATGAGAAGGTGGCTTATAAGCCGCTAATCTCGGATTTTAAGGCACCTCCACAAGTACCGCGGGAATATTTAATGAGTATTCATCAGCCTATTTACGATGTTTATCACATTAATAAGTATCGGGGATTTATGTATATTTCTATTCTGGAAGAAACACTGTGTCAATACTATTCTTCGGACAGTTCAAAATACCCACTTGAAATATTTATCGTCAATGAAAAAGGAGAGATTATATCACACCCCAACAAAGAAAAGATTGCTACAATCAGCAACTTTATAAAGGATACTAAGGATACCTCAGAGCTTCGAGTAATAGATGATCAAATCGTTTTATCCAGCTATATTAAAGGTTGGGATTGGTATGTAGTAGGGACAATCCCACAGGATTTATTTTACAAAGACAGGCAGGCGTTAGTTATTACGATTGGGTTGTTGCTCATGATGATGATTACTATTTCTATTATTATTTCATTCAGTATCAGCGAGATGCTGCTCAAGCCTTTTAAATGTCTCATAGAATCTATGTCTATTGTATCTGAAGGAGATTTCAAAGTAAGACTGAATCTAGATACAAGCGGAGAAGATTTTAAAAAGGTATCACTGGGCTTTAATACGATGGTAAAAAAAATTAATGAGTTAATCCAAGAAGTTTATAAGGAACAAAAACAGATTAATGAGATTGAGCTGAAGGTATTAAGAGAGCAAATTAATCCACACTTTTTATACAATACATTAGATTGTATCCATTGGCAGGCATTAATGAATGGACAAAAGGATATTTCAAATACTGTAAAAGCTTTAGCTACCTTCTATCGCAAATCACTTAACCGGGGGGAAGATCTTGTACCTTTAAAAGATGAATTAGAGCACATTAATAACTATAGCATTATTCAAAATTTCAGATATAGTAATATTTTAAAAGTTATAGTTGATGTCCCAGATATTTTTTTAGAGACACTGCTTCCTAAAATTACACTTCAGCCGCTTATAGAAAATAGTATTTACCATGGACTTAAAAACAAAAAAGACGGCGATGGGATAATTACAATTTCAGCTTATGCACACGATACAAGGTTAGTTATAGAGGTTAAAGATAATGGTAAGGTAATGAGCGAAGAGACGATAAATAGTATCAATCAATGTATTATGGCAGAAGATAAAGACTTTGGTTATGGCATTAGAAATGTTCATAAACGTATTCAGTTGTCTTTTGGGGAAGGCTATGGCTTAAAATATTATGCAAATGAACAAGCGGGAGTTATTGTTTGTATTGAGGTCCCTTTAACAGTCTATACACAAAAGTAGAAGAGGGGTGCAAAAATATGTTAAATGTGATGATAGTTGATGATGAAGCAATTATTAGAAGAGGGATTGCAACGATGATGCCTTGGGACAAAGCGGGTCAGATTCAAGTCAGCACAGCTGCTTCGGCAGATGAAGCCCTTATTTTGGCTAGTACTCAAGCACCGGATATTCTGCTGACCGATATCTGTATGTTAGAAATGGACGGACTTAAGCTTACAGAAGAAATGCAGAAGATTAATAAGAATGTAAAAGTTATTATCCTTACAGGTTATGATAACTTTCAGTATGCGCAAAAAGCATGCACATTAGGGGTAAAAGATTTTGTATTAAAACCTATTGATGAAGAAAGGCTGTGGGATATTCTTCTAAAGCAGATTGAAGAAATTCAAAAAGAACGGCAGGAGTATACCGATAGGAGAAAAAAGAATCGCATTGAAGGATTTAGCCAACAGATCAAACTTGAAGAAGCGCTAAAAGACTGTATTCATTGCCGCGGCAATGCGAGCAGTGCTGCTTATATCAACGAATATATTCACCTCGCTGAATCGACTAATATGCAGGTTGTGGTTTTTATCCCGAACAAGGCAGATCAAAATGCATGGGAAGAGCATAAAGCACTTCTGCATTGGTCTATTAAAAGCTTATGTATTGAGATGATTGATGCCAATACATATGGTATTACCTTTGAAGATGATTTGGGAAGAATTGTTGTTTTGCTGACGGACGAGAACAATATTAACGAAGCAATAGAAGTAGCAGAAAAGGTTAATGATATTATTTTTAATGAATATTCAATTCAATATAAAATTTATTTTGGTGCTCAGATACAGGATATTAATGAACTACCGAAGTCTTACGAACAAGCACTATCTGTTTTAGAGTCAGATAAAAATGCAGCGCAAAAGTCTGCGCGGCAGCAAGATATACCTAAAAAAAATCAGCCCATTCAGGAGGTAGTAGGAGACATTAAAAAGCTTCTTATAGATCAACTCGACGATTATGCAGAGGTAAATGGGTTATTGCAGCAACTTGCCGGAGCTTTTAAGCGGCATGGGGTATCAGATCGATTGATGCGTCGCAGCTGCTTTGAAATTGGGTGCGACATTTATTGGGTCTATTATGAGCAGACCAATCATTTTCATAAAGAAATTCTTGATGAATTGATGGTCACGCTGATTTCATGTGATATAAAAGATGTTATTAGTTATGTTGAGAAGTTTATTGTACAGCTTATTCAGCAGGACAGACAAAAGCTTCATGAGATTATAGAAGAAGCTTGTAAGTATATTGATCAACAATTAAATGAAGATCTTTCGGTTACAAAACTAGCGGAGAAGTTTTATGTATCACCTAATTATTTCTCTAGATTATTTAAACGAGAGACTGGTAAAGGGTGTAATGAGTACATTGTTTCTAAACGTATAGAAAGAGCCAAGATGCTGCTTATTTCAAAAGACTATAAAATTGCCAGAATTGCAGCGATGGTAGGTTATAACGATGTCAATTATTTTTCTCTTGCTTTTAAAAAACACACTGGAAAATCCCCGACAGAATTTAAGGAGTAGCATAGCAGATTAATTTAAATACATATAGGGAAAGAAGTGATCGTATGAATAGAATGCGTGCGGCGGTTATGGAAAAAATAGGAGAAATTAAGCTTCAGGAAAGAGAAATGCCTGTGCCGGATGAAAATGAAGTTTTAGTTAAAATAGAATATGTAGGGGTATGTGGTTCTGATATGCATTACTACCAACATGGAAGGATTGGTAATTTTGTTGTTAAAGATCCAATTGTCTTAGGCCATGAATGCGCTGGAAGGATAGTAGGTGTAGGAAAAAATGTAAAGAATCTACATCAAGGGGATCTGGTAGCATTAGAGCCTGGCGTGCCTTGCGGAAAATGTACATTTTGTATGACCGGGAGGTATCATTTGTGTTCAGATGTAAGGTTTATGGCAACACCACCTTATGATGGGGCATTTGTTGAATATGTTACCCATCCGGAGAATCTAACTTTTAAACTGCCTGAAGGTATGGGCACAATGGAAGGCGCACTTATTGAACCCTTAGCTGTTGGGTTTCATGCAGTCAGTCAATCCGGAGGCACAGTGGGGCAAACAGCGGTTGTGCTAGGAGCAGGCTGTATTGGGCTTGTAACGATGCTTACTTTAAAAAGTATAGGTATTTCTTCAGTATATATTGTTGATATTATTCCAAAGAGACTTGAAAAAGCGAGAGAGCTAGGTGCTGCTTGTGTAATTGATGGTAAAGAAGATGTCCTAGAAGAAATTATGAAATTGACCAATGGGGAGGGTGTAGATTTAGTATTTGAAACAGCAGGCAGTGATATCACAACAAAGCTTACACCGCATTTAGTCAAAAGAGGAGGGACCATTACTTTAGTTGGAATGTGCGAAAACCCAGAGATTAGTTATGATTTTGGATCTATTCTGGATAAGGAAGTAACGATTAAGTCTGTATTTAGATATAAGAATATATATCCTTCAGCAATTAATGCAGTAGCATCCGGAGCGATACCTATTGGAAAAATTGTGTCTGATATTTATGATTTTAATGAGATAGCTAAAGCGGTAGAGTATAATGTAGCGCATAAAGCTGATATTACAAAGATGGTTATTAAGATGTAAAATATATTTTCGCGACTTAAAGCGGCAATTAAAATCTGAAGTTAAGGTTTTAATTGCCGTTTTTTGAATGTCTATCTTATGGCGACCTTTCGTTTATAAAATACGCTAAATAATTATTGCATATTTACTATAAAAGTGATATTATTACTTTTATAAATGTTACTTATGCGCAAAAGTAATGTTTATACAAATAATAAATAGGGAGGCATTACTATGAATTTGAAGAAACTCATATCAACTGTATTAACTGCAGTGATGACGGTAACCTTATTAGTTGGATGTGGCGGAGGCTCATCTACAGACACAAGTGTGGAAGAAAAAAACAGTGGATCAAGCACAACTATTCGTTTGATAAATGGCAAGATTGAAATTGATGAGCAGTTAAAGGCTTATGCAAAAGCCTACAAAGAAAAAACAGGTGTTGAAGTTGTTATAGAATCTATAGGCGGAGGGGCAGATATTGCATCACAAATTAAAGCTTATCTTGCAGCAGGCAACATGCCAGATATGTTTGTATTTGGCGGAGAAGGAGAGTATCAGACTTGGAAAGACTATGTAGCAGATTTAAGCAATGAGCCTTGGGCTTCTGATACGGCAGTTGCTTATGTTGGAGAAGATGGCAAAACAATAGGATTTCCTTATGCGGTAGAAGGATATGGACTTACATATAACAAAGATTTACTAGATAAGGCCGGGATAGATCCAGCAGGACTTACGAATATCAATGCTTACAAAGAAGCCCTTGTAAAATTAGACAGTATGAAAGATGAACTTGGCATCACAGCTGTAGTTTCCATGGCTGCAGAAGCAGGGCAGATGTACTGGTCTACAGGCAACCATAACTTTGGAACTTACCTTGCGACAGGGATTGCCAGGGATGATACGACTTATATTGATAAGTTAAAAAGCGGAGAGATTGACAGAGAACGTATGACGCAATATGGTACTTTTGTAAAACTGTTATTTGATTACTCAGATAAAAATACATTAGTAAGTGGTACTTATGATGATCAGCTTGCATTATGGGCACAAGGTAAAACGGTATTTGTGCATCAGGGCAACTGGATTGATCCATCTCTTCCAAGTTATAATGTTACATTTGGTATGGGTATTGCACCACTGGCATTTATGGAGGAAGATACAGATGGTATCCTTGCAGATGCACCATCGTGGTGGGCGGTATATAACGAAGGCAAAAATATTCCAGCATGTAAAGATTTCTTAAATAGCCTTGCATCTACAGAAGACGGCGCGAAGTGTCTTGTAACAGAAGCGGGGATGATCTCACCTTTTGCATCGACTACAATAGAGCCAACAACTCCACTTGCATCAAATCTTATGAAATGGGTGCAGGCAGAGAAGACCTATGCATGGCAATGGACTAAAATGCCAGATGGTTTTTGCCTCAATAACTTAGGGCCTGCCTATGAGCTTCTTGCAAGAGGTGAGGTAGACGTGGACGGCTTTGTTGATCTGATGGACAATGCAATAGCTACGTTAAAGTAAAGTAATGGATTCATTAAAGTTAACCTTTGTGAGTTTTTCAGGTAGCTATAAAAGTTACCTGAAATTTTCCTTAGGTTTAGGCGGAGGAGGGAGGTCTTTATGAATATAAAATTGAAAAAGATACTATGTATTACAGTGATTATTTGTGGTATTGCAGCTATAGGTGCAGCTTTAATCATGAGCTTTACAAAAAGCCAGAATACCATACGTGGCACCCTGCTGATTCTAGGTGCAGTTTTGGAGATTTTAGGGTTTTATTTTATGCCTGTTAAAAATCATAGAAAAGTGATTAATATATTATTTTTGTTTCCGCTCCTATTTGCATTTTCTATTACTGTTATTATGCCATTTATTTTTGGGATTTTTTATTCTTTAACGGATTGGAATGGGATTAAGTTTGAAAATTTTATTGGTTTTCAAAACTATATTACCATGTTTAAATCTCGGGATTATATGTATTCACTAGGTATTACATTAGTATTTTCGATCATTAATATCATTATGGTTAATGTCGGTGCATTTTCTTTGGCGCTGCTTTGTACCTCTGGTGTTAGGGGGCGTAATTTCTACCGCACTGCATTTTTCGTTCCTAATCTCATTGGTGGAATCGTACTTGGCTATGTGTGGCAGTTTATTTTTAATAGAGTATTAACGACTATCTTTGCAGGGAGCTTATCTATGCTTACCAGTCCTAATCTAGCTATTTTAGCAATCATTATTGTAAGCACTTGGCAGTATGCAGGATATATTATGATGATTTATGTGACAGGATTACAAAGCGTACCTAAAGATGTACTTGAAGCTTCTGGGGTAGATGGGGCAAGCGGGTTAACGACACTCTTAAAAATAAAAATGCCCATCATTGCCAATACCTTTACGGTATGTATTTTCCTGACCCTTGTGAATTCATTTAAACAATTTGATCTAAACCTTGCGATAACCAATGGGGGCCCTAGTCGTATTTTAAATGGAACAGCCATTTTATCAACTGAGTTTTTGGCTCTTAATATTTATAAAACAGCTATTTCAAAAAACCAATATGCCCTTGGGCAGACAAAAGCAGTTGTGTTTTTTATTATTTTAGCCATTGTGTCACTCACACAGGTTGCTATTAGTAAAAAGAAGGAGGTAGAGATGTAATGAAAGTACAAAATACTAGAACAGTCCTACTGGAGCTATTAGCCATTGTCCTTGTGTTATTTTTCTTATTTCCTTTTGTTTTGGTGGTGATTAATGCAGCAAAACAGAGCAGTGATATTGTTATTAGCCCGATCATGCTTCCAAAAGAATGGGGGCAGATATTTATTAATATGAAAAATGTTATTAACAATCAAAATTTTAGCTACTGGAAATCTTTCTTTAGTTCTTTTTATATCACGGTTATTACATTAGCCTTATTGTCATTATTTTCAAGTATGGCAGCATGGGTTTTGGTACGTAATAAGACAAAGTGGTCCAATTTTATTTTTATGCTCTTTGTAGCAGCGATGGTTGTGCCTTTTCAGGTCGTTATGCTTCCGCTATTATCTACCTTTAGAGGGATTTCACAGTTTACGGGTATTGCAATGTTAAGCAGCTATAAGGGTATTGTATTTGCATATCTAGGGTTTGGCGGCTCCTTATCTGTTTTTATTCTTCATGGATTTATTAAAAACATCCCTTATGAATTAGAAGAAGCAGCACTCATCGATGGCTGCACGCCGGAGGGGACTTTCTTTAAAATTATTTTTCCGCTGTTAAAGCCTATTCAGATGACTGTTTTAATCTTAAATGGCATCTGGATTTGGAATGACTTCCTATTACCGTCCTTAATGCTTGGCTTAAATGGAAGAATCAAGACACTGCCTATAGCAGTAACCAGTTTTGTAGGCTCTTATGTTAAACAATGGGATTTAATTCTAACAGCGACATTGCTTGCAATGCTCCCAATTATTATCTTGTTTTTATTTGCACAGAAACAGATTATTCAGGGTATTGTAGAAGGCGCAATCAAATAATATGACAGACTGTAATCAAAACAAAATAGTTGTAGGAGGTTTTTAAAATGCAAGCAAAATGGTGGCATGACAAAACGGCTTATCAGATTTATCCAAAGAGTTTTTGTGATACAAATGGAGATGGGATAGGGGATCTTAGAGGTATTATTAATAAGTTAGATTATCTTAAAGAACTCGGGATAGATATTATCTGGATCTCTCCCATTTATTGTTCGCCTTGTATAGATCAAGGCTATGATATCTCAGATTATTATAATATAGACCCGATGTTTGGCACGATGCAGGATATGGATGAACTACTGGCAGAGGCCAAAAAAAGAGAGATGTATATCGTGATGGATCTCGTGGTGAACCACTGCTCCGATCAACATGAGTGGTTTAAGAAGGCACTAGAAGATCCAGAGGGGGAATACGGAGAGTATTTCTATATCCGAGAAGGAAAAGGGGATCAGCCGCCTTGCAACTGGCGGTCGTATTTTGGAGGCAGTGTGTGGGAGAAGATCCCTGGTACCAATAAATATTATTTACATATGTTTGCCAAAGAGCAGCCGGATCTGAACTGGGAAAATCCCAAGGTAAGGCAGGAAATCTATAAGATGATGAATTGGTGGCTTGATAAAGGTCTGGCGGGATTTCGGATTGATGCCATTATCAATATTAAAAAGGATCTTAGGTTTGAAGATATGGAGCCAGACCGGGAAGATGGTCTTTGCAGCGGTTATAAAATGCTTGAAAACGCAGAGGGTGTTGAGGATTTCTTAAATGAGATGCGCGATCAGACATATGGCAGATATGATGCTTTTGCGATCGCCGAATTGTTTAACTATAAAAAAGAAGAGCTTGAACATTATATTGGCGATGCGGGGTGCTTTTCTTCGATCTTTGATTTTAGCACTGCGATGATAGGCGCCAGTGAAAAAGGATGGTTTGACAGAACACCTGTTACACCTAAGCAATATAGAGAGGCACTGTTTGAAAGTCAGTTGGATGCGCAGCACGCGGGCTTTATGGCCAATATCATAGAAAACCACGATGAACCAAGAGGCGTAAGTCGTTATATTCCAGAAGGGGAGTGTCATGATAAGAGTAAGAAGATGCTTGCGGCTATCACACTTATGCTAAGAGGGCTTCCTTTTATTTATCAAGGCCAGGAACTAGGGATGACCAATAATGACTTTGAAAGTATGGATATGATTGATGATATTAGTACTAAGGATGAATATCAAGTCGCATTAAGTGCAGGATATACCCATGAGGAAGCATTAAGCATCGTTAATAAACATAGCCGAGACAATGCCAGAACGCCATTTCATTGGGATGATAGCGAAAATGCGGGATTTACGACTGCAAAGCCATGGCTAGTGGTAAATAAAAATTATAAGACGATCAATGCTAAAAGCCAGTTAGAAGATGATAAATCATTGTTTTCATTCTATAAAGCATTAATCAAACTCCGAAAAAGTGAAGCCTATAAAGAAGTGCTTGTCTATGGCGGATTTTCTCCAGCTTTTAATGAACATGATAATCTATTTGCTTTCTATAGAAAGGGCAAGGATAAAACATTATTAGTACTTGCGAATTATCAGAATGAAGATTATGAACTCATGCTTTCTGAGAATATCCATCAGGTACTCATAAATAATTATGACAGCTTCATAATAAATGAGGGCAAGATCATGCTTGAGCCCTATCAGGTTGTGGTCTTAGAGGTATAAAATGAGATACCATGCCATGAAATATATAGATATATTTTAAGAATTGAATAGGGCCGCAAGATGATTTTAGTATTTTTCAGGTGCTCGATTCCGTAATTCTAAAAATCTAAGCACTTTCTTTAAATGAACGCCGCAAACTCGCGTGCGCTCAAACAGTGCGGCTAAGTGCCATTTAAATAAACTGCTAAGATTTTCTTAACGAATTACTACATAGGCACCTTCCAAATACTAAAATCACTTGCTAGACATTGATAAATTTTATTAAAAATTAGCAGCAATCATAATAGAAAGGCAGGCGAAGTATGATGATGAAAGAAACATGGTGGAAAGAGGCGGTTGTGTACCAAATTTATCCACGAAGCTTTATGGATAGTAATGGTGATGGCATAGGAGATCTTAAAGGCATTACAAGTAAGCTCGATTATTTAAAACTATTAGGGATTGACGTGATCTGGTTATCACCGGTTTACGCTTCTCCCAATGATGATAATGGGTATGATATCAGTGACTATCAGAATATCATGGCGGAATTTGGTACCATGGAAGATTTTGATGAGATGCTAGAAGAAGCACATAAGAGAGGCATCAAAATCATGATGGATCTAGTGGTTAATCATACATCAGATGAGCATGCATGGTTTATAGAAAGCAAGAAAGATATAGATAATCCTTACCGTGATTATTATATTTGGAGAAAAGGCAAACCAGACGGCAGCCCGCCTAATAACTGGGGATCTTGTTTTAGTGGTCCAGCATGGCAGTATGATGCAGCTACAGATATGTATTTTCTGCATTTGTTTTCGCCAAAACAACCAGATCTCAACTGGGATAACGCGGCAGTACGCAAAGAAGTCTATGATATGATGACTTGGTGGTGTGAAAAAGGCATTGATGGATTTCGTATGGATGTTATCAGCCTGATTTCAAAAGTACCAGGGCTTCCAGATGATGAAAATATCTCAGGTCCTTATGGGGATTTTAGTCCTTATTGTGTACATGGCCCCAATGTGCACAAGTACTTAAAAGAAATGAATGAAAAGGTTCTATCTCAATATGACCTGATGACCGTAGGTGAAACGGCTGGTGTCACTGTAGAACAAGCTAAATTATATGCTGGTGAAAATACAAATGAGCTCAATATGGTCTTTCATTTTGAACATGTAAATCTAGGCGAAAAATATGGGAAATGGACAGATGCTAAGGTGCCGATGAAGGACCTCAAAAAGGTCTTGTCTAAGTGGCAGACAGAGCTTAAGGGAGAGGCGTGGAACAGTCTCTATTGGTGTAATCATGATCAGCCAAGATCTGTTTCTAAGTTTGGAGATGATAGACCACAGTGCCGCACAAGCTCAGCTAAGATGTTGGCAACATGCCTTCATATGATGCAGGGGACTCCTTATATTTATCAAGGAGAAGAACTTGGCATGACCAATTATCCCTTTAAAAGCTTAGATGAGTTTAAAGATATTGAAAGCATCAATGCTTATAAAGAATGGGTAGGAAATGGCCGGGTGGGCCATGATGAGATGATGCGCTGCCTCAGTTTTAAAGGGCGGGATAATGCCAGAACGCCTATGCAGTGGGATACATCTGAAAATGCAGGCTTTACCACAGGCACACCTTGGATAGGGGTCAATCCAAACTATACAGAGATCAATGCCCAAGAACAAGTTGAAAAGCCAGATTCCATTTTTCATTACTATAAGACGTTAATTGCTTTAAGAAAGAAACATAAGGTCATTGTATACGGCGATTATGAACTCGTAATGCCAGAGAGTGAAGCCATCTTCGCTTATACCAGAACGTACCTGGGAGAAAAGCTTCTGGTGGTATGTAACTTTACAGATCAAAAACAGGATATGATAATCCCAGAAGACTTTAAAGGGGATGATATAACCTGCTTGATTTCTAACTATGGAGAAAGCGTATATAATAATCATGTTACTTTAGAGCCCTATGAAACTTTTGTATTTTATCAGGATCTCAACAAATAAGGTATAAAATACCTCATTTACCATTAATCAACGATACAATCCTCCCTTAGATCTTGCTACAATGATCATGGATATAAAAAAAGGGAGTTGGTATTGTGAGTGGAGATCAAATGCAAAGTGAAGCTTGGCAGTTAGAGGAAATGGAAGTAAAAGAGGATTTAACAAATGAGTATGAGATTGAACAGAAGCTTATGGTGCGGATGCAGCTTGAAGACCAATTTAGAAGCGGGGTAAACTGGTTCTACTGGATTGCGGGTCTTTCGATCATTAATTCTGTTCTTTACCTTATAGGTCACGAATGGGGATTTGTTGCTGGCCTTGGCGTGACGCAGATCATTGATATTATTACATATTCTTGGTATGGAAGCTTTAGGTTAGTTGCGATTGGCATCAATTTCATGCTGGCAGGAGTTTTTGCCTTGCTTGGTTATGCTGCAAGATCCGGGCGTAATTGGGTGATTATTGTAGGGGCTGTACTTTATGCACTGGATGCCATCGTCTTTATATTTATTCAAGATTGGATCAGTATTGCTTTTCATGGCCTTGCCATTTATGCATTCATTAAAGCTATTAAAGCCAATAATCAACTTAAGAAACTTGGTGAGTAAAAAAAGGTATGCTGCACGTGCAGCATACCTTTTTAATCATATTAGAAGAGATATTTATAAGCGGTTTATCGGCCTACGAACATTTGCGTCCAGTAGTGACCGTTTGCTACATAACCTACACCGATGTGTGTAAAGGCTGGTTTTAAGATGTTAGCTCTATGTCCTGGGCTATTCATCCAAGCTTTTACAACTTCTTCAGGTGTTCTTTGACCCATGGCGATATTCTCACCTGCTGTTTGGTAGCTGATGCCGAACTTTTTCATCATATCAAATGGTGAACCGTAAGTTGGACTATTGTGATCGAAGTATTTCTTAGCCTGCATATCTTCAGATTTTTTACGTGCTACATTACGAACTGCTTCATCCATTTGAAGTGGTTTAAGGCCAGCTTTTTGACGCTCAACATTTACAAGCTCTAATACTTTGTTTTCGTAAGCAACTACAGAATTACTAGGTGCTGTTGGCGTAGTTGGAGCTGGTGCTGGTGCCTCTGGTGCTTTAGGTGTAGTTGGAGCTGGTGTTGGCGTTACGGGTGCTTTAGGTGTAGTTGGAGCTGGCACTGGTGTCACAGGTGTTTTTGGATCTGAAATATCAACTTGACCATTTCTCCAGTCTACATTGTAACCAAAAGCTTCAGCTAAGGCGCGAAGCGTAATATAACTTCTGCCATTTTTGATAGAAATTGAATTTCTTAAGGTATTACCGTTCGCATTCATAGCTCTTGTAGAAGTATTAGCTTTTACATGAACATTTCTGCCAGTTTTAACGTTTCTACCAGACATTGTAGCATAAGGTGCCTGCCAATCAATAGCGAGGCCAAGGGTCTGGCCTACTGCGCGGATCGGAATCATTGTTTGGCTTGCATTAGAAATATAAGGCTCATTGCCGCTTAAGTTAATTTGTTTATTTTGTACACGAACTGGAATAGATTGTGCAAATACACTTGTTGAAGCCAATATGACTACGAAAGAAGACAGTAGTGATAACTTAGCTTTTCTGTTTAGGTTAAATAAAGTTTTATTTATTTTCATGTTAAGTATCCTCCTGTGAGTTAGTATATAAATGGTTTATTATATTTCTTAGTTGTTAACAAGTTGTTACAAACTTATTATATAACATTGGTTTACATAATGCAACACATAAAGGCAAATTACCAAGAGATACCTTATGGCTGAAAAGGGCCCTCCCGTAAAACCTTCATTTTTTACATTGATTATCTTCCTACAAACATTTGCGTCCAGTAGCTGCCTGTAGCAACATAACCTACGCCGATATGCGTAAAGGCTGGTTTTAAGATATTCGCCCTGTGCCCTGGGCTATTCATCCAAGCTTTCACAACTGCTTCAGGTGTTTTCTGTCCCATAGCAATGTTCTCGCCCGCTGTTTTATAAGTGATGCCATGTTTTTTCATCATATCAAAAGGTGAACCGTAAGTTGGGCTCGTATGAGAAAAGTATTTCTTAGTCTGCATATCCTGAGATTTCAGTCTGGCTACTTTTCTAATGGATTCATCCATTGCTAAAGGCTTAAGGCCTGCTTTTTTACGTTCTACATTCACAAGTTCTAATACTTTATTTTCATAAGCAACAACAGAAGTACTTGTTGATGTCGTAGTGGGTTGCGAAGTAGTCCTGCGTACTGGTGCAGAAGCTGCATAAAGGTTCGTTGAACCTGCGAGTACTGCAAATGAAACAAGTACTGATACAATAAGTCTATCTAAATTTTTAGTTACGTTCATAGTGTGGTACCTCCTTTTAAATGTTACGCAGATGTTTTGGTTATTACGAAAATGTTACAAGTTGTTACAAACATATTGTATTATACTTTGAGACTAAACGCAACACATAAAAGATAATTACCAAGGACTACCTAATGAGATAGCTGGATTAATATTTTTATTGATTTTCACTCGGGAATTGTCATCCCCAAGACATATATCATATTGAAGAATTAAATATGCAGAAGGCTGCGAAGGAGCAGTTGGACAGGCAGGCAGAGAAGATCTATTATGAGATAGGGCTAAGACATGGGCGTGCAGAGCTATGAATATATTTTGACAAAAAATAAAAAATGCTGTTGCGCTACAAGCACAAAGACACAGCATTTTTTAGACGTACTATTAGCTTAGGGGAGATGGCGCATGAGTAATTTCTCTACTTCATTTTTAGGCAGAGGGGGGCTAAAATAATAGCCTTGAACATGATCACACTTATAATTAATAAGAGGCTGAAGCTGATCTTTTGTTTCTATACCCTCTGCGATAACAGTGAGATTCATAGAATGAGCAATTTCAATAATGGCCTTAATGACTACCTCTTCATAGTTATCATGCTGAACGCTTTGTACAAATTGCTTATCAATCTTAAGATAATTAAAGGGCATTGTTTTTAAATAAGTTAGGGAGGAGTAACCTATACCGAAATCATCTAATGAAAAGACAATGCCTTTTTCTTTTAGACTATTCATTATAGCTATTGAGCTCTCAAGATTTTCCATAGCAACGGTCTCAGTAACTTCTAAGTTGAGTAGATCGGTCCTCATCTGAGTTTCATCTATTATTTTTAATATATCATCCACCAAGGTCTTTTTATTAAATTGCTTTGCAGAGATATTCACGGACATAGAGATATTCTTATAGCCAGTCTTTTCCCACTCTGTACTCTGCGCACAAGCTGTTCTTAAAATATATTCACCAAGGGGTATAATCAGCCCGGTTTCTTCTGCAAGCTCAATAAAGTGAATAGGTGATAATAATCCAAGTGTTGGATGCTGCCAGCGGACCAAAGCTTCAACACCAACAACTTTGCCAGTTTCGACTTCCACTTGAGGCTGATAAAACAGAATGAATTCTTTGTTTAATAGTCCTTGACGTATATCATGATGCATCGAGATTTTATGAACAATCTGGTCATTCATGCTTTGTTCAAAAAATTTAAATTGATTTTTTCCATGATCCTTCGCCTTATACATCGCAGTGTCGGCTTTCATTAATAATGTATCAATATCCGAGCCATCTTTAGGAAAGAGAGAAATACCAATACTACAGGATAGATTAAATTCATAGCCATTAAGTACTTTTGGCGCTCTAATGACATTTATAATTTCATTAGAAAGTTTAATGGCCTGAGCATCATCACAATCTTTCTGGATAATGACAAACTCATCTCCCCCGATTCGGGTAATGATGTCACACTTTATCTCGGCCTTCAAGTCTTTGGCGACTTGGACAAGCATTTGATCTCCTACAACATGGCCTTTGGTATCATTAATGGTCCTAAAATCATCTAGATCTATAAATAGTAATGTGCCGCTTATGTTATTAGTAACAGCACTGTTTGGGGACGTAAAAAGTTTTTCTAAATACTGAAATAACATAGCTCTGTTAGGGAGTCCTGTCAGTACATCGTAATAGGCCAATTGATTAATCGACTCTTCAGCTTTAATCCTTTCAGTGATATCTGTATAAAAACCCGAAACCCGAATCAGACGATTTGATTGATCTAAAATACCCTTTCCCCTACAAAACAACCAACGTATTTCTCCGCTTTTTCCTATAATACGAAACTGAAATTCTCTATAACTATCAGGCTCATGATGGAATCCTGCGTGGAAATGTTCAAAGGAGGCTTTATCCTCGGGATACAAAAAGGAGTTCCAAGTTGAAAGATCCATAAGTTCGTTTTCTGAGAGGCCTAAGATCTTGGCGCCTCTTGCTGAAATATAATAGTCCCCCGTCAGTAAGTTCCAGTCCCAAATAGCGTCGTTTGAACCCTCTACAGCATAACGATAACGTTCCTCTGCAACACGAAGCAGTTCTTCTTTATGCTGTAATGTGAAATAATTATCCGATAACTTTTTACTATTTTCTATAATAGTGTCAAAAAGCCTATTAATACGATAAGCTAGTTCCCCAATTTCATGATTATTTTTTACATGAATGCGGCTATTGACATTGCCCTCTGAGAAAGCTTTAACCCCTTCATCAATTTCATCAATTGATTTTGTAAGTGTACGTGATAATAAGAGTATGATGACGAAAATGATGAAATTAACGATGATAGTTTGTATAAATCTTGATAAAACCTCATTTTTTATCGCTTTATTAAGATAGTATGTAGTAAATACAACTTGAATTTCTCCAATTTTTTGAGTATCTTTATAAACTTGCTGAACAAAACGGGGAAACAGATAAGATTGATGTGTTATAGCTGTATTTCTTTTGTGTTTATAAATGATACGAGCATTTTCATCAAGAATAACAACTTCAATAACTTCCTTATAATCAAATAACGCATCACCAATTTTTTTAAGACTCTCATCATTATAGCTCCAAAATGCATCTTGGGCAGATGATGCTGAAATATTTAATAAGCTATCTGCCTGTTCTGCTAATGCATTCATTAACCGTTGCTTGTGATTATATGCATCGTAAATAGTCGTCAGTATAAGAATAGTAAATACAGTGAATAAGATTGGATATAAAAAAGATGTACTCAACTTTTTAGAATAAAAATACTTCACAAGGTATCCTCCCACTTATCTGGATTTCATTTAATAGCTATACTATTATCCTTTAATATTTGTTCGAGTCTGCCATCTTCTTTTAGGGTCTGTAATGAATGATTAAATGTATTAAGAAGTTCTTGGCTGTTAGGATACTTTTTAGATGCAATGAGAAAGTAATCATGGATCTTAGCCACACGGGGGAGTGCAGCGAAATCTTTTTCATGTGATACAAAGAGCCTTTTTATGGCTTCACTGCATACAAGTTCATCTTCAATAAAAAAATCAATTCTTCCAGAGTGCAGCATTTTGAGTAGAGCATCTGTATCACTTGCCCACTCTGACTTTATACCTAATGCAGTAATATCATTTTTGTTCCCATACCAATAGCTGTTTGTTCCACCAAATATATAATTAGAGAAATCGCTTATCTTAGAATAGCTTTTAAATTTATCTGTTAGTTTCTCATTATTAACTAAGTAATAAAATTTATGTTTTGTTGTATAAATGGGATCAGAAAACAAATAAGTTAGCCTATTAGACTCAGAACGCCCATAAGGAAAGGATGCCCATGCTTCGCCGCTTTGGACCATCTCGGCACATCTTGCCCAAGGGTAGAACTTAATTTCATATTCAATATCAGAATGATCAAGAACTTCTTTAATAAGTTCTGCAAAAAAGCCATTATTATCCTGTGTTTGTGTGACATAAGGAAGATATTCTCCGGTAACAATTAAGATTTTTTGATTTTGTGCGCCTAGACTATTTGTTGTCTCAGGCGGCAAAGCGCCTTCGATATCAAAATATTCTTTTGATGTAGAGCAACCTGTCAAGAGCAGTAAAGTCACAATAATAAGAAAAGCTACAAATAGACATTTATTAATTTCTTTTTTTGACACGAGCATTCTCCCCTTAAAACAACTTGTGTATACAATATACGACTTTAAATTACAAATTCTGCTATTTACTATTATAGTCTGTGGCGCTTATAAATGGCAAGTTCTTTTGGGAGATTAACTCCAGAACTTAATGCATTAGCAAGAAGGATGAATGTATCTATAGAAAACATATTTTTACTAAAATAAAACAAGGCTGCTTCTCGTTAAAAATAGAGAAACAACCTTATTTTTTATAAACTTACTATATCATTTAAATGTTGTAGGGCGCCTTGATAACTAGGATTTTTATCTAAGATCTTCTTGAGGATATGTTGCGCTTCGTGGGTATCACCTAGTCCTAATTTCCCAAGAGCGATTAAATAGTTGCAATAATGTGTATTACGCTCCCAAATAGAATCTTGGAACACTTCCATTTCTGGAAGTGACACGGCAAAGTAATCATAACCCACTTGGTCAAATAAGTGCTTTTCACCGTATGCAATGAGTTGATGGTAACACTTCTTAGCATCTGCTAAGTTGTTTAGTGCTTCGCTTGCAAGACCTTGATAGAAGATTGTATCAGAGCAGGGGTCATTATAGTAGAGCATGCTGCTCGGTTCACTTAAGCCGACGGATGCTTTTTTGAAGTACTGAGTGGACGTATCATGATTACCTAATGCGCGATAAGCGATACCCATATAGTAATAGGCTGCATTATCTTGTGCATTTGGCAGTTTACCTTCGCCAAGGTTATCTGGATAGGTAAGTGTCCTTGTTAGTAGATTAAGAGCCTCTTCAAATGCGCCGGTTTTTATAGCTGCAATTGCTTTTTGGGTCAGGGCGTAGCGGTATTGTCCGCTTACTTTACCTTCGCCGCCTTCCCAAGGGTGGAAAGTATGAGACAACAGACAAGCTAAGGCTTTATCATAGTATCCGGTATTATTAAGAAGCGTAATGTATTCGAGATAGAGTACATCACGGTCCCGGGTTGCCTCTAGGTTGTTTTCAAGTAAGGCAAGACGTTCTTCGTTAGACATGCCTACTTTACCTGCTAATTGAATATATTCCAGTAAAAATCTTGAATAGGTTGGTTCTAGCGCGTAGGCTTTCTTCATAAAGTCAAAAGCTTTTAGCCTATCACCCCGTTTATTAAAATAGGCAATGGCTAAGTTGCGGAAAGTAATCGGGAATATTTCATTTTTGGATGCAGCGATTTCCCAATGGGTGATCGCTTTTTCATATTGTTTTTTATCATACAGTAAGTTCCCTAAATAATAGTGGGCAAAAGAGGCCTCGTCATAAAGCTTAGCAGCATTTTCGAGGATTAAGATCTCTTCTAGTCTATTTGGGAAACAATAGTCAGGGCACGCAGCTTCAGCCATTTTACAAAGCTCTAGCGCCTTATCTGTTTCGCTTATTAAGCTATAGATATAAGACTGATAGTAGTATACGAGCGGATGCTGATCATCACAGGCTTCTAAAATAGCAAGGACATCATCATATAGTCCGCATTTCATATAATCAACAGCAAGTTCTAAATAATTGTGGACAGGTGTGCGCATTATTTCTTTCCATGGGGATAAGTTTTTCGTTGATAATCCTTGTTCATATATACAGCCTAGATCTAGAGGATCTATTTGCAGACTTTCATTGATAAATGCAAGGTTATCTTTTTGCATGATTCGCAAGAGGGCAGCTTTTAGTGTGCGTGCTTTCATATTATGCCAGTTATGGACGAGCGATTTATCAATAAATTCCAAGGCTTCTTTGTAGTTCTTTTTCTTAGCGGACAGACAAGAGAGCCAGAAAAATCCTGCACATTGGATTTCGTAGCTCCAAGTTGCCTTATAAAAAGCGTCAAAGGCGTCCTCCTCTAAATGAACGGCGTTAAGCGCAAGCCCTAGGTTGAAGTAAGTTTCACCTTGGTAAGGATTTGGGTTCTTCCAAGTTTGTTTTTCAATAGCTTTCTTAAAATAAGAGATGCTTTCAGTGAAGTTGCCTCGTTTATACAGCAAGAGACCGTAGCCATTATTTAAGCGGATATCTGTTCCGTCCCGTCTTAGCCCTTCTAAATAGTAATCAGCCGGTTCATAAGTGGCATGGCGGTATTGCTCTAAATGCGTAGCTGCCAGATATAATTCTTCGGTAGATCTTAGTTCTTCTGGTGCGTTTAAGGGCTGTGCAGGATCAGGCGTGGGTTTTAGCGCCTTCTCTATAGCATCATATTGTACAAGAATATTTTTATGAATGTCATAAACAATCACTGAGCAGCCAGCTGCGGATATTAAATGCGTTTTTAGAGTAGTCTGATAAGGCTTAAACGGTGAAAGTGTTTCGGAAGTTTCAAAAATAACTTCATCCGCTTTTTTTACGATAATACGGGCGTTTTCATAGGTAGAAGTTGCATAGACACAAATAGCAGCCGTACCTTCTTCTACAGTAAAATTAACGAGGGCATCACACGTTGCATTTTTTACTCTTCCTACACCTTTATAGGGGAAGAAATATTGGGTAAATGTTTTTTCTTCATAGGGTTTTAGCCATGTAAAATCAGGTTGATTATCTGCAAATACTCCTGTCATGAGTTCAATATAAGGGCCATCTGTGTCGGTTAGATTTCTATCCCAAGCGACACCAAAATCACTATTACCCCATGTCCATTGCTTTTTACCTGGAGAAATATGATGATCGGCTACGTGCAGAAGCCCTGCCTGAACCCCTTCATCATAGTTGCCGATAAAATCGAAATTGGATTGATAGGCCATATAGGAAGTAGGCACTTTCACATTGGCATATCTTGATATATCAATCCCCTCAGAGTAGTCATACTTATAATATTCTCCAGTAGCAATCGGAAAGGTAGAGACAGCTCTCTTGCCATGGTCCATGACCGCATGGACATCGGGAGGAAATACAGAATAGGTCTTATCATTAACAGGAACCGCGGGATTTGCCCACCATAAGAAGGTTTGGGGGAGATCGGTACGGTTGTAGAGCTGTCCGGTAATTTCTATATAGGCTTTATCAGGATAGAGGGTGAAACCAGCCATACCTTTTGTGCCGTACATTTTATCAATTTCGCTGACCCAAACCGTGCAGGAGCCATCTGGGTTTTCAACCAATTTATAATCAACAGGCGAAAAAGTCGAAGGTCTATGATGCTGAGGCCAGTTAAATTCAATCCCTCCAGAGATCCATGGGCCTGTTAAACCTACAAGGGCAGGTTTAATCACATGATTATAATACACAAAATCATATTGATTTGTCTTATCCAGAGCTCTTTGGATTCTTCCCCCAAGCTCTGGCAAAATCATAACTTGCAGATAATCATTTTCTAGAAAAACAGCATGATAGCGTTTGTCTTTTTTAACATCAGCTATTTTTTCTGTTACAGGCAGCGGATAGACTTTGCCAGTACTGCCTTGATAAGCTCTTTTTTCAATAAACAGAGGACTCTTCTCAGGTGGAGATACTTCATAGGTAGGAATGGTGATCGTTTCTTCCCACATTTTTACGTTGCTTTTTATTTGCATAAATAACACTCCTTACGCTTAGCTTTCTTGCTTGAATCGTAACATGTCTCCTAGAGATAGTGAATGGCGTATAGTGGGTAAAGATGGACAATATTCTACAAAACTGCTATGATTTTTTTATGAGCGATAAATTATTATTTAAACAGGATGGCTTTAAAAATGAGCAATATATTATCATACCCACAGAGTCCTTTGCACAGCATGCAGAGCATCCCCTAATAAGAGGATTGTTTTTAACGGATGTTGGCTATTTTCCAAATGCAGCCTATCATTACAAGGAAAGAAAGGAAGGTACAGGAGAAAACATTCTTATTTACTGCACAGAAGGCAAAGGCGTTATTGAGGTAAAAGATAAAAGATATGCAATCGGCATGAATGAAGTTTTTTGCATACCAAGTCACTCGCAACATAAATATTATGCCAGTCAAGAAGACCCATGGAGTATTTTATGGGTACATTTTAAAGGGGAAAATACCAACTTCTTTCCCATTCAAGAGATGCAAGTGATCAAAATGAACTCCAGCCATGCGAATAACCGCATGATGTTTTTATTTGACTTACTCTTTCGGGTATTAGAGAGAAACTATACCTTAGGTAACTTTATTTATTTATCCCAGGTGCTGTCTTTGATGCTCTCAGAGATTTATTATAGGGAGAAAGTCTCAGAAACAGGCAAGCAGAATAAATACCTAACAACCGTCATTCGGTATATGTACAACAATGTCCATCAAAATATTTCACTGGATATGATCGCCGAGCAGTTAGATTTATCTAAAAGCTATCTTAATGCTATTTTTAAGAAATATACACAGAAGTCCCCCATAGACTTTTTTATCAGTTTAAAGATGCAAGAAGCCTGTAAGCTTTTAAAACTCAAAGACATGCATGTTTATGAAGTAAGCCGGCAGTTAGGCTATGAAGACCAGTACTATTTTTCAAGGATTTTCAAGAAAGTTATAGGGGTATCACCTAAAGAATATAAGCAGGGAGAGCATATCAATTACAAGGGTTAAAACTCTTTTAATTGTGAAAAAGAGAGTTAGATAGTCCATCAATTCATTAGATATTTTATTCTATTTGGCGATAAGGAGTGCTATGATGGGGATAGAGATAAGCCTATAAATAATATAGAAAAAGATGAATAATGGAGGTTAACGGTGATGAGTGAAAAAATTCCAGAAAAAATGTTAGGTATGAAATTGCCAGGCGGTGCGAGGGTTGAGCACGTAACATGTGATGTGCCAAAACCAGGACACGGTCAGGTACTCTTAAAGATGAAAGCAGCCAGTTTATGCGGAAGTGATTTAAAGTACATTTATTATGAACATACGGACAAAACAGGGGGCGCAAGATATGATGATGTCATCGCTGGACACGAACCAAGCGGACAAATAGTAGCAGTAGGAGAAGGTGTTTGTAATTTTAAAGAAGGAGACCGTGTAGTGGTATACCATATCCAAGGCTGCGGGTATTGTGATGAATGCCAAAAAGGCTTCTTTATTAACTGTCAATCACCCGAAAGACGGGCTTACGGCTGGCAAAGAGATGGCGCCTTAGCGGAGTATATGGTCGCAGATGCCAATACGTGTATTCATCTTCCTGACTTTTTGACCTATGAAGATGGCGCCATGATCGCCTGTGGATTTGGGACGGCCTACCAAGGGCTTTTAAGAGGTAATGTTTCTGGTAATGACAGAGTACTCGTAATGGGTCTTGGCCCTGTGGGGCAGGCAACGGTTATATTAGCTAAGGCTTTAGGGGCGGAAGTCATCGGCGTTGATATTTCAGAAGAAAGAATGGCTATGGCAAAGAAGGTTGGTGCTGATCAAGTCCTCATGGGTGATGAGAATGTAGTAAGCAAAATACTGGAGCTTACGGGCGGCAAAGGTGTTGAAGTAGCAGTAGACTGTTCAGGAAGCAGTATAGGACGCCATCAGTGTTTAGAAGTGACTAAGATGTGGGGACAGGTTGTTTACCTCGGCGAACAAGGGTCTGTAACCTTTGAACCAAGTCCGCTTCTACTCCATAAAAACCTGACATTACATGGTTCATGGGTAACTTCTGTTGATAATATGGCTAAAGTTGTTGCTTTACTAGATAGAAAGAAAATTCACCCAAGCATGATTATTACCCATAGATTTCCGTTAAGACAAACACCAGAGGCATTTGAAATATTTGCAACAGGGAAAACAGGTAAAGTTGTTGTCAATATGGAAATGGCGTAATGATGGATGCAATTATTAAGATAAGAGATTGGTTAAAGGCCCATCATTATGACGGTGTTATTTTATCAAGAAGAGATAACTTTGCTTGGGTCACTGGGGGCAAGAGCAACCACGTTTTACAAAATACAGAGCTGGGAGTTGCCTCTTTGGTCATTAAACCAGACGGTATAGATCTCATTGCAGACAATATCGACGCTAAGAGAATCTGTGATGAAGAAACAGGGCTAGAAGTTAATAAGGTAGCCTACCCATGGTATGAACCACTTGGCGCATTTGTAAAACAGTATATCGGCAGCAGCGATATAGTATCTGATACAGGCATTGCTGCCACAGATGATGTGCAGGAACAGCTTATTGAGCTGCGCATGAAACTCTCACAAGATGAAGTGGATGATTATAAAAACTTGGGAAACTTATGTGCAGAATTAGTTGAAGGGGTTTGTAGGAATGCAACCCCTGGGCAGACGGAAATGGACATTGCAAGCCAGCTAAAGGTTTTATGTATAGAAAAGGGTATCAGCCCCGATTGTGTACTGGTGGGAAGTGATGAACGTATCTTAAACTATAGGCATCCAATGCCTACAAATAAAAAAATCTCACAAAGCCTGATGGTTGTACTCGGTGCCCAGAGACGAGGCCTTAATATAAGCATAACCCGCATAGTATACTTTGGGGAGATTCCAGAAGCAATTGAACTTAAGTATAGGAAAGTACAATATATCTTTGCAGTGATGCAGACCATGATGAAAGATGATATGACGTATAAAGACTATTTTGATAAGGTAAAAGCGTTATACAAAGAGGCTGACTACGAAGCGGAGTGGGAGCTTCATCATCAAGGCGGCCCAACAGGATACGGGTGCCGAGAATATGTGGTTACACCAGCGTGTGAAAAAAGGATTAAGACAGGGCAGGCCTATGCTTGGAATCCAACCATTACTGGCACTAAGTGCGAAGAAACAACACTTTTAACAAAAGACGGGGTAGAAGTTTTGACCCGGACAAATGGGTGGCCAAGGCGCCTGATTGCGACTGAATATGGCGGCATCTCGGTTGCAGATATATTAGTAAAATAGAGTATAAGATAAAAGGCTATTTGTCTACAGGCGTAGAGAAATAGCCTTTTTAATTTACTATTTTTATTAGGGAAAGATCATTCTCAGCACATATATCATATTAGAGAAGTAAATATGCGGAAGGCTAAACAGGAGGATGATCGTAATGTCATTTAAACATTTAAAATACTATCCAGAACTTAACCAGGTAACAGGCAGCGTTAATGCAACAATCGTATTATTACAGCTGGAATATTGGTTTGAAAAGTGTAAGGGCAATAAGTTTTATAAGTTCTTAGAGTGCTGTGAGCATGAAAAGTACAGACAAGGAGATAGCTGGACCGAGGAGCTAGGTTTTACAAAGAATGAATTTCGAACAGCTTTTGCCAAGATCGGTAAGGCGTATAAGTCTAAAAGGGCATTTAATGAAAGTCAAGATATATTTGAAGGGAAGTACTATGCCTCTTATTATGACAGAATTAAAGGGCTTACTTATTATATAAGAAATAATGAAGCGCTAGAGAAGCTGCTAGGAGAAGATCGTGAAACATTAATACAAGAGTACGTAGGTGGCCCTGCATATTTAGGGAGCACAGAGACAGAGATTTCCATAGATCAAGAAAGTGCATCTCCAATATCAGTAGATTACAACAAATTATTAACATCAGTAAAAGACACACATACTACAGCGTGTGTGCCCTATGATAACTACATCCAGAAGCCGCAAAAAACAGCCAATCAGCCTAGAGGTAAGTTTCTGGATATGTATTCTCATAACTGGGATTTTGAAGAGCTGGAGAAGTTAGAAGACCAGTATATCAGCCAGAAGGTAAATGAGCTTCAGCTGGCAGCAGCTATATAGGAGGCATGTATCTATGGGTAAATATAAGACGCCAGACCAACTTAGAGAAAGTATTAAGCAAAATAGGAGCAGGTTAGAAAACTGCTCCAAGCATGTTTTTATAAAAAATGAAGATATTCATACTTATATACCGAGATATACCTGCCAAAATTGTGGAGGATCAGTAGGACAGGCAGAGAAGGACTATTATGAAATAGGATTAAAGCATGGAAGTAAAGAAGCTATTCTAAGACAGGTATACTCTAAATAATAGTGAGCAGGCCAAGGCCCCTTCTAATTTTAGGATACCTTTTCAAACTGACTGTTATAAAGCTCCGCATAAAAGCCGCCTTTTGCAAGAAGGGTTTCATGATTGCCGCTTTCTATAATATCTCCGTCTTTCATGACTAAAATAATATCAGCATTTTTAATAGTAGAGAGTCTGTGGGCGATAATAAAAGATGTTTTACCGACAGATAGTTTATCCATAGCTTGCTGAATCAAAATTTCAGTACGTGTATCTACGGAGCTTGTCGCTTCATCTAAGATTAAAAGAGGTGCATTATCTATCATGGCACGGGCGATAGTAATAAGCTGTTTTTGACCTGCTGAGAGACTGGCTTTGTCATTAAGAACTGTATCATAACCTTTGGGGAGGGTTTTGATAAAGTGGTGAAGTCCCACAGCTTTGCAGGCGTTAATCACTTCTTGATCTGTAACACCTGGTTTACTGTAAATAATATTTTCTTTAATGGTGCCTTCAAAAAGCCAGGTATCCTGTAAAACCATACAAAATAATTGGTGAACATTTTCACGGGTTAGAGCACTAATAGGAATACCATCTATTTTAATTTCTCCACTGTCTAATTCATAAAAACGCATGAGAAGATTAACCATAGTCGTTTTTCCTGCACCTGTAGGACCAACTATGGCAACTTTTTGTCCTGCTTTAATATGTGCCGAAAAATCATTAATAATCGTTTTGTCTTTTGTATAGCCAAAATGTACATGAGAAAAAGTAACATCTCCTTTAACTTCTTCCAGTTTCGCATGTTTATGACTTTCATCTTCTTGGGTCTGTTCCTCTAAAAATTCAAAGACTCTTTCACCAGCGGCAGCAGTGGACTGCAAGTTAGTAGCAGCTTGTGCCAGCTGAGAAAGGGGTTGGGTAAAGAGGCGGATATAAATCATAAAGGCAACGATCACACCAAAGGAAATAGAACCGTTTATAGCAAGCGCAGCACCTACAATACAAACGACTACATAGCCCAAATTACCAATAAAATTCATAAGGGGCATCATAAGACCAGACATAAATTGTGATTTCCAAGCAGAATTATAAAGACGTTCATTAATAGAAGCAAAAACTTCATGGGCCTCTTTTTCACCATTATAAGCTTTAACGATTTGATGTCCTGCGTAGATTTCTTCAATATGACCATT
Source organism: Cellulosilyticum sp. I15G10I2 (assembly GCF_900095725.1). NCBI lineage: Bacteria > Bacillati > Bacillota > Clostridia > Lachnospirales > Cellulosilyticaceae > Cellulosilyticum > Cellulosilyticum sp. I15G10I2. The sequence continues at coordinate 134,110 of NZ_FMMP01000007.1, read as the reverse complement.
GATTTTACCCAGTTCACTTTGCTGCTGGATAAAATATTTCTGAGATTTAGAAATAATAAAGGTCATTAAGAAAAATCCCAAAGAAGTGGCAAGAAGGGCGGCAAGTGCCATAAGCCACTGGGTATAAAGCATCATTACCAAAGAGCCCAAAAACATAATCATAGCATTAAGAAGTGTAGGCAGACTTTGGTTTAAAGTCTGACCAATGGCATCTACGTCATTAGTCACACGGCTTAGGGTATTGCCATAACTTGTTTTATCAAAATAACGGAGGGGAAGCTGATTTATTTTTTGGGTGATATCAGTCCTTAGATTTTTGGATATTTTCTGAGAGAGAGATGCCATAATAAATCCTTGCAGATAACTAAACAAAAAACCAAGACCATATAAAACAGCAAGAAATAAACAAATACGTATAACACCTACAAGATCAATGGTTGAAAAAAGCCCTTCTGTGATCAAATCAGTAATATCACTGAGTTTGCCAGGACCTATCAGAGAGAAAACGGAGGCTGCAGCCGAAAGTAAGAGCGCAAGGAGAATAACTGGCAGATCGTTTTTGCAATAAGCTAGAAGTTTTTTGATGCTTGTTTTAAAATCTTTAGGTTTTTCCCCGGGGCCCATACTTTTAAAGCCACCGGGAGGTGAGCCAGCGGGACGCAGGGAAGAAGCAGAGCGCCTGTTGCTGTTTTCTTTATTATATTCATTTTTACTCATTTTCAAGTTCCTCCTTTGAGAGCTGTGAGTATGCAATTTCTTGGTAAATCAGGCAAGATTTTAATAATTCTTCATGGCGTCCCATACCTACGATCTGCCCTTCATCTAAGACGATAATTTTATCTGCATCTTTAATGGTTCCTATACGCTGAGCCACAATGAGTTTAGTTGCTTCAGCTGTATCTTCTTTAAGTTTAGAACGAAGTATACGGTCAGTCTTATAATCAAGAGCAGAAAAAGAATCATCAAAAATATAAATCTCAGGCTGTTTATAGATAGCTCTTGCAATACTAAGCCGTTGTTTTTGACCACCAGAGAGATTCGTTCCGCCTTGGGAAATAGGGGCGTCATAAGTCCCTTCCATTTTTTCAACAAATTCACTGGACTGGGAGATATTAAGGGCTTTTTGAGTAAGAGCAGCAGATTCTGAGTTCGTAGTATTTCTACCATAGGTCAGATTAGAGTTTATAGTACCTGTAAACATAACTGCACGCTGAGAAACATAACCTAGTTTGTCTTGCAAAGCTTCTTTGGTATAGGCTTTGACATTGACACCATCTACTAATATTTCTCCTTCTGTCACATCATAAAAACGACAAATAAGATTAATGAGGGAGCTTTTGCCGCTGCCTGTGGAGCCAATAAAAGCAATAGTTTCTCCAGCATGAGCCTTGAAATTAATATTTTGCAGGACATATTCTGAGGAATCAGGGTATTTAAAACTTACATTTTTAAATTCAATTTCACCTTTTAGCGTTTGGTCAGAACCTGTATAACTTCCAGGAATAATTTTTGATGTGGTTTCTAAAACTTCATTGATACGTTTGGCAGATACAGAGGCTCTGGGATAAAGAATGAATATCATGCTTAAGAGCATAAACGCCATAATAACTTGCATAGCGTAAGCTGAAAAAACCACCATATCAGAAAACAACCTTAACTTTTCCGTAGCTTCAGCAGCATTAATGAGGATAGCACCAATCCAGTAGATCGAAAGGGTAAGCCCAGACATAATAAGTGTTATGCTAGGGAATAAGAGGGCCATTATGCGGCTTACAAAAAGGTTGGTGGATGTCACATCTTGATTAGCTTTTTCAAACTTTGCTGCTTGATACTTTTCAGCATTATAAGCTTTGACGACACGGAGTCCTGTAAGGTGTTCACGGGTTACACGGTTTAAGTTATCTGTAAGCTGCTGCACAATCTTAAATTTTGGAATGGCAAAGATGACAATAATAGAAAGCATAATCAGCAAAAATACTACGGCAACGCCTGTAGCGAGGGTCCACTCAAAATTTTTGCCAGATATTTTTATAATAGCCCAGACGGCAAGAATAGGTGCTTTTACAATAACCTGGAGCCCCATAGCAATAAAGGTCTGAATCTGGGTAATATCATTGGTAGAACGGGTAATCAGACTGGAGGTGGAAAAGTGATTGATTTCCTCCATAGAAAAAGATAAAGTTTTATTAAAAACCATAGATCTTAGGCGCATAGATAAACCGGCAGCTACTTGGGAAGCAAAAAAACCTATCACAAATGAGGTAAGAAGGCTACCAAGGGCACATAAAAGCATAGCGCCTCCAGAAAGCCATATAGCATTTATCTGGCTGTCTTTAGTCTGGACTAAAGTAGTGATCTTAGCCATATAATCTGGCAGCTTTAAATCAAGCCAGACTTGAACGACGATTAAAATAATACAAAAAAGAATAAAAAGCCATTCCTTTTCTTTGAACTGTTTAAATATTTTAAACATAATCAGAGCTCCTTTATAGTTAATTTTTAACAAGTTGTAAGCTGGCTAACAATTTGTCTTATTTTTTAGCCGCCTGAGACTAGGCGGCCTATTCTTTAATATTTTTTTTAATTTTATCAAGTAAACAAAAAAGGGTATCTAATTCTTCTGAACTAAGTCCTTGGGTAACCTGGAGTTCCAGTTCCTTTAGCTTTGTACGTAAGGCATCATGAAGGATAAGAGCTTTTTCGGTGAGTACCAATTTTTTGAGCCTTGCATCATAGTCTACAGGAATACGGTTTATCAGGTTTTTAGATTCCATAATGGTTAAAATCTTTGAGGCTGTTGAACGACGTATAGAAAATTTTTCTTCTAGATCCTTCTGAAAAAGATCTTTCTCCTGATTACAGTACAAATACCCCATAACCCACCAATTAGTACCTGTCATACTGGTGACATCCGCCATATCTTTATAAACAGAGGCGGCGGCATTATCAATGTGTCTTTTGATGAGATTAGCAAGGACGTTAATTTCAAAACCGATTGTTTTTTGGGGTTTCACAAGGCTACCTCCCTTTATATTTGTTAGCTAACTAACATTATATTTGGGGAGAGTTGTTTTGTCAATGGATATAATAGGGCCGCAAGGGGAGGGCGGTGAAACTTTAATTTTTCCGTCACTGTCGTTCCAAGTCAAAATAAAAGTTCCCCCGCCCTCCCCTTGCTACGTGTTTGAAAGTGCAAGTAATTAGTGAAGAGATTATCGGACAACAAGTGCCCCTTTTACGCGGTAAATATGTGCTTTCCAGTTCAGGTGATTAAAATTTTGTTCCTGCAAGCAAGCAAAGATTTTCTGGGCAAATAGATTATAAGGCTGCTTGTAGACAGTGATCCCAAGTTCTTCGCATTCTTCAAAATCATCTAAGCTTACCAGAAGTATGTCGTCGATATTGCTTTTTATCAGAGTCTTTTTTAGAGCTATGGCTAAGTCGCCGTCGCTGCAAATAACGCTGTCAGGCTTGTAGGTTTGGTAAAAGTATTCAAAAGAAAATTTATCTGTTTTATTGGCACGATAATTTTTAAAGTCCCAAGGGAAGCTCCAGATGCTGCCTGTAGGGGATAACCTTTCGAATTCGTGTTCACGTTCCTGATAGCTTGAAGGAGTAGTGTTTTCGCGGGTTATATAGGCAATGCCTTTATTACTTTTGGCTGAGACATATTGATATAAAGAAGAGATAGCATCGCGGTTATCTAAACAAACACAATCTGCATAGGGGGAATTGACAGTAATATCAAAAAAGACAATATTCATACCAAGTCCTCTTAGACGCTTGATAGAATGGCTGCTAATCGTCTCATAATCCAGCCAAATCACCACATTGTGAATGTTATTTAGCAGTAATTTAAATAATGTATCATCCAGGGATTCATGTTCAGACTGCTGAATAAATACAATAAGAGAATGATGTTGATCGGCTACTTTTTGAAAATGATCAATAAAAGTGGCAAAAAAGCTGCGTTGAGCAGGGGCTACAAGAGCAATTATATCAAGATTTCCGTTATAGCTTTGCTGACGTAAAGAAACAACGGATCCTTTGCCCAGTTTGCGCTCAATGATCCCATCTGCTTCTAATAGGTTAAGCGCTTTGCGCACAGTGTCTCGGCTCATATTATGTTGCTGGGCCAAAACTCTTTCAGAGGGAAGGATTTCTCCATCATTATAAATTCCTTTATATATTTTTCGCATAATATTGTTTTTTAAAGTCATATATAATAAGTCATTTGCCATTGAAATCCCTCCTGTATATTGGTATGATATCAACATACCAGTATTGTGTCAATGTTAACTTATTTTATAAAGGCAGGTGCATAATGAAGAACCATATTCGTACAATCAAAAAGATTATTACAGGGCAAAAAGCAGTAGACGGTGCAGGGGTAAAATTAATACGTATTTTTGGTTATCATGAAACAAAAGAGTTTGATCCTTTTTTAATGATGGATGCGTTTGACTCAACTGATCCTAAGGATTATGTAAAAGGCTTTCCTTGGCATCCGCATCGGGGGATTGAAACAATAACTTATCTGGTTAAGGGAGATATTGAGCATGGAGATAGTCTTGGCAATAAGGGGAGTATTTTAGATGGTCAGTGTCAGTGGATGACATCAGGCTCGGGGATTATCCACCAGGAGATGCCACAGCCAAGTGATAGGATGCTGGGCGTTCAGATTTGGCTGAATATGCCGGCGGCGCAGAAGATGTCAGCACCACGGTACTGCGGTATATTAAAAGAAGATATTCCAGTTATAGAGGAACAAGGTCAGAAAGTTCATATTATTTCTGGCAGCTACAAGGGGCATCAAGGTGCAGTAGAAGGCGAGTATGTCAAGCCACTTTATCTGGATGTAGAAGTTGATCCGGGGGTTTCGTGGTCTGTGGATTGTGATCCTAGCTGGACTTTATTTGTGTATATTATGCAGGGGTCAGCGGCCTTTGGGGCTGATGATGAAAAGCTGGTATCAGAGAAACATTTGATTTTATTTAATGAAGGAAATACCTTTACGGTAAAAGCAGCTGAAGCAGGTGTAAGGTTTTTGCTTCTTGCAGGAGCGCCTCTTAAAGAGTCTATCGCATGGGGTGGGCCTATTGTGATGAATACGGATGAGGAGCTTCAGCTGGCTTTTAGGGAGCTTGATGAGGGGACGTTTATTAAGGAGTAGGAGGTTGCTTGAATCAAGGGCCGCAAGGGGAGGGCGGTGAAACTTTAATTTTTCCGTCACTGTCGTTCCAAGTCAAAATAAAAGTTCCCCCGCCCTCCCCTTGCTACGTGTTTGAAGATGTAAATGAAAAAACTGAATAAGAATTAAAGATGGACTAAGGCTATTTCCCTATAATATGAGGGAGTAGCCTTATAGTTTGCTACAAACTTATGAAATTATCAGAAGTGTCTTAAAAACATAGAAAATACTAGAATTATGGGATATAATTGTGATAAAAGAGATTCAATAAGGTTTGCGATATAATGATAAGAGGTATTTTAACGTTCAAGAGGGGCAAAACGAGATAGAGGATTTGATAGAGGAGCTAGGGCATTTCTTAATGGGGGACAAGGGAATAGTGGGAAGATACAAATAAATAGTTAAGATAGAATAGAGAACCTAGAAGAAAGTAAGAAATAACTCAGAAAACAATTAAGGGATGAGCTTATGAAAAAATTAAGGGTTTTAGTAGTTTGGGAAATTTTAAGGCGAAAGACTGACAGTACTCGTCAACTGACTATTAATGAGATAAACAATATATTACAAAACGAGTACAATATCTATTGCGATAGAAATACATTAAAAAGAGATATAGCAGTATTAGAAGAAGCGGGGGTCAAAATCGAAGAATTACGTTGTGCCCATAATACATCATGCTATTATGTGAGAAGAACTTTTAAGGCTTCTGAAATCAGAATACTGCTGGATTCTTTGGGAGCTAATAAGTTTGTAAATGATCAGATAAAACATATACTTACAGATAAATTAGGAAGACTTATCTCAGAAAGGCAGCGTCTTAGCATTACAAGTTTTGTGAGAATAGATCCTATTGTTCCCAAAGAAATTGATATGCTTACAAATTTAGAAAAGCTTCATCAGGCGATCAGTCAATATAAAGAAGTAAGTTTTCAATATGGCAGATACGATATTACTAAAAAGATTCAATTTACAAGGAGCTCCAAGCAAGTTATTCCGAAAGCCATCTATTTTCATAATGATAGATATTACCTTATTGCATATAAGGAAGAAGCCCTACGGCATTATCGTGTAGACAGAATGATATCTGTTATGCTGCTTCAAGAACACTGTTATAGAGAAATAATAGATTTAAAAGGCTATGCTTTAAGACACTTTGATATGTTCAGCGCAGATGAGATCAGTTTAATAAAAGTAAGAGCAAAAAAGCAATTGATGGATTCAGTGATTGAAAAATTTGGATCAGAAGTATCCATAAGAAAAGATGATTTAGATCATGATAAATTTATTTTTCATGCCTATGTGGGAATAGGTAAAGGTCTGGTAAGATGGGTTTTAAAGCAAGGTAAAGATATGGAAGTTCTCGAGCCGTCCCAATTACGAGAATGTATAAAAGAAGAAATAGTGAAAATGACAAAAATGTATTTATCCAGCTAAAAAGTTGGATTATTTTTTTGCAATCTTTCCAGATGTCCAAGAAATGAATATCTGGAAGTGTAAAATAGAGTAATAATAAACAAACATCAATATTTCCATATTGCTATTCAATATTTTAAATTCTACTAGCAGTATATTATTTGAATTATATAAAATATATTGACAATTTAAAATTATGATATTATTATTTAAATAGGAAATATCGTAAAACCATATAATAACATTTAGGATAATATTATTATATTAAGCTGAGCAAATATCTATAGCTATATGCAACCAGTTTATAGAACTAAGTTTATATTAGTACAAATAAAATGTTTGGCCAATTATGTATAGGGGAAGGCTGTTTACTTGCATGTTTATTAAAGTTAATATAGGCTCAAAGGAATGTAAAAAAATGGTATTAAATGGTATGAAAATTAATTTAATATACCCATCATGGAATTTTGAAAAACCTTTATAAGTGAGGTGATAAAATTTTATCTTTATTTAATTGACAAAGGAGGTGAAATAGTAGTGAGGATACATTTTACAATGGAACTAAAAAATGAAAGTATACCTATTGATTATCGTAGAAAGTTTATATCTTACTTGAAATTTTGTATAGAAGAAAGCAACCCAAAATTCTATCAAGAACTCTATGGTAAAGGCAAAAACATAAATAAAGACTTTACAATGGCAGCTTATTTTGTTCCACAAACTAATTTTTTAAAAAACTCTATAGTTGTAAAAAGTAAAAAAGTAGTATTAAATCTATCAACACCAGATGCCTATTTAGGTGTGCAGTTTTATAACGCATTATGTAGCAAAAAGCATACATGGTACCCTTTCTCAAAAGATAATGCTATAAGGCTAGTTGAAATACATAGTGAAAGAGAGAAATTAATTACACAAAGACAAGCTGTTTTTAATACACTATCTCCAATAATTATTAGAGATCATGATAGAGACACTGGAAAAGATTGGTTTTATACTTTTGAAGATGAAGAAGCTGTAAGTGTTTTAAAAAGAAATCTTAAAGGAGAGCTGACTGGAAAGTTTGATAGAGATATTAGCCAAGATATTGAACAGCTAGAAATTGAATTTTTACACATGAAAAAGGTAGTTATAAAAAGTTATGAATTAAAAATTCCTTGTTCTTTAGGAACTTTCAAGATGGAAGGGGAATCCTATTTGCTCCAATATCTTTATCTTAGGGGGGTAGGAGGCAAACGTTCCCTCGGCTTTTCATATCTAGAACTGTTATGACAATAATATAGAAATGGAGGTGGTGAAAATGGAAAAAGAGAAGATAAAGCTTACATTAGGGGACTGGATGTGGAATGCTGCTGTAACTGGATTTATTAATATCGTAAGAGAAGAAAATGTTACTTATAGTGGAAATACTGTGGAAGTTCCTATAAGTTGCTTTGAGAATTTTGAAGAAAAATACTTTATGTATTTTATTAATACATATGAGAGAACATTGCCTTGGTATAGGCTTGTCAGCTATAAAAATATAATTGCTTCTTATAAAGAAAATGGATACAGTACTTTAAATCTCAAGCAATTGCAAGCTATTAACAATTTCATCAAGGATGTTGCAAAAAAATATCTTAGTAGCAATAGCTTTAAAGCAGCCTTTGAACTCATGGGAAACAAAGAAGGGGTGGAGAAGCTGGAAAAAAGCCTGCAGAAAATAAAAGAGCCTAAGGACGAAGCTACTTTTACTAAAACAAGAGATAGTATAATTGAAGAAGTTAGAGGGCAGTTTAAGATTCTGGAAGAGGCTATTGAACACTGTAGTAGCACAAAAGGCAGAAGGTATATAGGCGCCAAAAATGTTATCTATAATATAATCAAAAATGGGTGGAATGGTGTATGTGTTTTAAATCCTCAAACGAAGATTAAAGATATTTATGAAGACTATAAGACCTATTTTGTAGATGTTGCTCGTGAGTACATACAAAATACAAATACCAAAAACAAATACAATTGTTTTACCTGTGGGGCCCCTATAAAAGATTTAAAGAATGATCTAAGTTTTATGAATCAAACGGGATTTGATACAGCAAGAAAACCATCGCATGTCTGGGATTTTGTGAATGATATTGCAACATGCCCAATATGTAGATTAGTTTATTCTTGTCTTCCAGCCGGTTTTGTTTATATAGGAGGAACAGGTCTATATATTAATGCTAATGTGGATATGAAATATAACTTTAAAGTAAACACGCATGTAAAAGCAGAAGTTTTAAGCCAAGAGATAGATAGCTACTCACCTAAAAAGATATATGCGGCCTTGATAAATGCTTTAAAAGTACAAGAAGTTAAAAAGGATAAATATGAATTAGCAGATGTTCAGCTCGTTCGTTATGAAAATGAAAATTATAAGTTTAACTTACTGCCTATAGCAACAATAGAACTAATTCGTCATTTTAATAAGGAACTTGTAGGAGATGGTGACAGGAAAGGTTTGATAGGAGCAAGCTATAAGGAAGGAAAAGAGATTATTGGTCTTCATCAACAAATATTAAACCAAATCTTTAATAATCAAAATTTATTTTTACTAATTAATAAACTACTGCACTATAAACTTTCGTTTCCTAGCAATTGTTTTTTTCACTTGGGGCATATTGTAGATATGTTAAAGATTAATATGCAATTAATTCGAAATTTAGGAGGGATGGTAGGGATGGACAAAGAGCGAGATTACTTAAAAGAAGCCAAAGGAGCAGGATTTGGTCTGAGAAATGCTTATATAGGCAAAGATCCTAGTACAGGGAAAATTCCAGGTATTAGCTATCGCTTATTAAATGCACTTAAAACAGGGAATAAAAATATGTTTATGGACTTAGTGTTAAATTGCTATATGTATGTAGGACAAGCAGTACCAGCAATTATTACTGAAGTTTTAAGGGAAGATGATGAGCTATTTAGTACCATAGGCTATGCCTTTGTAGCATGTTTTATTGATGGAGATAAAGGTAATAAGGGGATTGAAAAAAATATTAATAATGAAAATAGAATAATAAATGGTGGAGAGGGGTTAGTAAGATGAGTGAATTAAAAAGCAAAGGATTAACAATGACTATTGTATTTCAGGCAGAAAGTGCAAACTATGGTGAAAGTGTAGGGAATGTAGCTTCTTTAAAGAAAATATCCAGAAATAAAGGAGAGCAATATACTTACATATCAAGACAGGCCATAAGATATAATATCGCCGAACAACTAGGCGAGATATTAGCTCCAGTTGCAGCAGAAGGAAGTGGAGATAAGTCGGTCATTCAGTTTAGTGAGGAAGCGACTATTGATAAATATCCTGAAGTAGACTTTTTTGGTTATTTAAAAACAGAAAAAGGGACAGGAGGCAAAAAAAGAAGTGCTAAAGTAAGATTATCTCATGCCATTTCCCTTGAAACTTTTAAAGGAGATTTAGATTTTCTGACCAATAAAGGACAAGCCGATAAAATGAAGAGCAACATGAATATTGCTCAAGCAGAAATCCACAAATCTTATTACCGATATACCATTGTAGCAGATCTTGATCAGATAGGTTCAGATGAGGAGTATGGCATAGAGCTTGAAAAATCTGAACGGGCAAGACGGGTAAAGAAGTTATTAGATACTGTTGCATTGTTATATAGAGATATTAGGGGTAGAAGAGAAGATTTAAAACCTCTATTTGTTATAGGTGGTGTTTACGATATTAAAAATCCAGTATTTCAAAATGTAGTCTCAGTAAAAAATAATTGTATTATGGTAAATGAAATCAATGGGGTGATGTATGATGGTATAAAAGAAAGTACTCATACAGGCATTATAGATGGACGATTTGATAATACAAATGAAATAAAGGAGGTATTGCAAGCCACAACAATACCTGAGTTTTTTACAGCTCTGAAAAAAGAGGTGGATATGTACTATGAAGGGAATTAGGCTTAGGATTTCACAAGAAATGGTGAATTATAAGAAGCCTACTAGCTTTCAGCTAAAGGAAACTTATCCTTTACCACCCTATTCAACAGTTATTGGTATGATTCATAGTATGTGCAGATATACGGCCTATCATCCCATGCAGGTGAGTATACAGGGGAAATATTTCTCTAAGGTCAATGATCTTTTTACAAGATATGAATTCAAAAATGGGATGCCATATGACGACAAAAGACATCAACTAAAAGTAAATAACTTTGGTATTTCGAGAGGGGTTGCTACTACGGAGCTTTTAGTAGATGTAGAATTGATGTTGCATATTGTACCAGAAGATCAAAGCTTAGTTGATGAAATATACAATTGTTTAAAAACACCTTTTGAATACCCTTCGCTAGGAAGAAGAGAAGATTTAGCAGTTATTCAGGAAGTAAAGGTTGTTGAGATTAAAGAGGAGCATATTGAGAAAAGCGAAGAATTGTCTTATGGTTATGGAGCCTATATTCCTGCCTCATATTTAAATAGCGATATAGAAATTGATTCTATTGAAGGAGTAGCCTATCCAGGAAGCCGCTACCAGTTGAATAAAAATTATGAGTTAACCAACTATGGATCTGTTAAAGCACCTAAGATATTTAGGAAATGGAAGACTGTAGAAGTATTTTATGCTCATAAGGTTACGATGAAGCGTAAAAGATCTTTCTATAAAGATGAAGAAAATCATTTTGTTTTTTTAGCATGACCTATTTCGTAGAAAAGGAGACTAAAAAGAAATGATTATTGACGAAAGATTCATTGCTAAGACCATTCCAACGAGAAAAGATATTCAAGGGCATACCGATGATCTGTTACGCAATTTGGAACTCATAAAGGAGATATATCCTAACTTAAAAGTAGACTGGGACTTATTAAGGTTTGCCTGTATCTACCATGATCTGGGGAAAATGAATGCTAGGTTTCAAGCAGCAGTTCATGGAAAAGGCAAAAAAACAGGAATTCCTCATGGCCTATTGAGCCTAGGATTTATTGATGTTGATTATTTAGAAGAAAAAGAATACAGCGAACAGGATATCAAAATCTTGTTTCATGCAGTAGCTTATCACCATGAAAGAGATATCAATTATAGTTTAAATGAGATTTGCGATGAGATAAAAACATTAAAAGATAGTTTTGAAGTATTTGAGTATTCGAAGCTTCCTACCAGATTTTTTGATCCTAAGTTTGATAAATTATTTTTTCACCCAGGACAAAGGCTCTATGAGGATAAAGATGACACCTATTTCTTTCAATATGTTATGTTAAAAGGTCTTTTGAATCGCATTGATCATGCGGCTAGTGCAGAGATATCTGTAGAATATAAAGATGATTTTCTTATGAAATCCATGAAAGAGCTTTTAAAGAAATGGAAAGAAGAAAAACCAGAGAGTAAATGGAATGATTTGCAACAATATATGTTAGGACATCAAAATGAAAATGTTATCGTTATTGCACAGACAGGAATGGGAAAAACGGAAGCCGGCTTATTGTGGCTAGGGGATAATAAAGGCTTCTTCACCCTCCCTCTGAAGAGTGCCATTAATGCAATATATGCTCGGGTTAAAAATGGTATCGTTGTAGAAGATATTGAAAATCGAGTAGGACTGCTTCATTCCGATACACTTAAAGTATATTTAGAACGGGAAGAAGAGCTGTCAAAAGAAAAAAATAAAGAAGATGAGATCTTAGAATATCAATTTGAAAATTATTATACCAGTACAAAGCAGTTGTCCTTACCGCTAACTATTTGTACATTGGATCAGATTTTTGATTTTGTATACCGCTACAGAGGATTTGAATCGAAGCTTGCCACCCTTTCTTATTCCAAAATTATTATTGATGAAATACAGATGTATGCACCAGAACTTGTGGCGTATCTAATTATTGGCTTATCTTATATCACAAAGCTTGGAGGTAAATACGCCATATTGACGGCAACGCTACCTGGAGTAGTAAGAGATCTAATGACATTAGAAGGTATTCAACCTCCCCAAATTGAGATATTTACAAACGAATGGATAAGACACAGTCTTAAGGTTATTGAAGCATCTATAGATGAAGACAAAAGCATTTCACAAATGGTTAACGCTTTTGATGGCAAGAAAGTTCTTGTAATTTGTAATACTATTAAAAGAGCTAAGTTAGTCTATGAAAAGTTAAAGAAGGCATTAGAGGAATATGGTAAGTCAAGTATTTATTTATTACATAGTGGTTTTATAAGGACTGATAGAAGCGAAAAAGAAAATAGGATTATGGAAACTGGTAAAAAGGGTAGTAAAAAACATGAAATATGGGTAAGTACTCAAATTGTTGAAGCTTCGCTGGATATCGATTTCGACTGTCTTTTTACTGAGTTATCTGACCTTAATGGTTTGTTTCAGAGAATGGGAAGATGCTATCGCCACAGAACATTAGATGTAGATTATAACTGCTTTATATTTACTGGAGGCAGTGAGAAGTGTAGTGGTATAGGAGCTAATTCAGTGATTGAACCAGAAATACATGAATTATCAAAAGAAGCGCTTAAATTTAATGGAGAAATAAGTGAAGACAGAAAGGTGAAAATGATAGATGAAGTCTACTCGATTAAAAAGCTTAAAGATACTTCATATTATACAAAGATAGAAACGACTCTTCGGTATGTAAAAAGCATAACAGAGTATGAGTATACAAAGCGGGATATTAATACAAGATTTCGCGATATCAAGCAAACAGCAGTCATCCCACTACCTGTATATCTTGAACATCAAGCAGATATTAATAAAAATCTAGAAATACTTAAAGATACATTCCATATTTCAAAAAAAGAGAGAAATAAAGCAAGAGAAGCTATTAGAGATTTGATGGTGCCAGTACATAGTAGCTTGGCGATAAATACCATTTTTGAGAAGATGGTGGGAAAAGGCATCGAGATCATTGTAGTTGATGCAGGGTATAGCACTGAAGAAGGAATAAGCTTTGAAAAAACAAAAAATAAAGAGTATCAAGATGTGGAAAATAGAATGTTTTAATCTTTGGGAGGTGCAATATTGCGAATTACAGGGACTATGTTCTATTATTACTTTGTTTGTAAGCGAAAGCTTTGGTACTTTATAAATAACATCACCTTGGAAAAAGAAAATGACAATGTGCTCCTTGGTAAACTACTAGATGAAAGCAGTTATGGTAGAGAAGATAAACAAATTTTAATAGATGAAACAGTTAATATTGACTTTATTAGAGATTGGAAAGTACTCCATGAAATTAAAAAAAGTAAAAGTATTGAGGAAGCCTCTATATGGCAGGTGAAATATTACCTGTATTTTTTAAATCAACGTGATATTCAGGTAGAAAAAGGCGTACTAGACTATCCAAAGCTTAAACAAAGAAAGGAAATTTACTTAGAAAAAGGAGACACTGAACAAATTACTAATATTTTAAAAGATATTGAGCATATTGCGAGTCAGGAAATAAGTCCTCCTATCATTCATTCAAAGATATGTAAGGCTTGTGCCTATTATGAATTTTGCTATATATAAAGGGAGGCGAAAAGATGTCTGAAAGTATGTATCTATTCTCTGACGGGGAATTAAAGCGTAAAGATAACGTTTTAAGGATGACAGCTCCTGATGGTAGTTTTAAAGATATAAAAATCAATGTAACAAGGGATATCTATCTTTTTGGAGAAGTATCTTTAAATACCAAAACCTTGAATTATGCAGGGCAGCTATCAATTCCTATACATATTTTTAATTATTATGGATTCTATACAGGCAGTTTTTATCCCAAGGAAACTAATGTTTCGGGCAAGCTTCTAATAGAGCAGGTTATGCATTATACGAATAAAGAGCAGCAACTTGAAATTGCAAAAGCTTTTATTGAAGCAGCCAGTTATAATATTTTAAGGAATATAAGATATTATAATGAGCGTGGTCGAGATTTTGAAGATACTACTTCTCAAGTAAAAGTATTGCGTAATGAAATAGAACGAACTAAAGATATCCATACTTTAATGGGTGTGGAAGGTAATATCAGAAAGATATATTATAGTTGTTGGACGAGTATTATAAAACAAGAAGTAGATTTTGAAAAGCGTGTAAAAAGACCGCCAGATAACATGGTTAATACTTTAATTTCCTTTGTCAATTCGTTAGTCTATACCAGTTGTCTTTCAGAAATTTATGTAACACAGCTTAATCCTACAATAAGCTTTTTACATAGTCCTGGTGAAAGAAGGTTCTCACTTTCTTTAGATGTTTCAGAGATATTTAAACCTCTGGTAGCTGACCGACTGATTTTTTCAATGCTAAATAAAAATATGATAACAGAAAAAGATTTTGAACAAGATTCAAATTATTATTATCTGAAGGAAGGCGGAAGGAAAAAAGTATTGAAAGAATATGATGAGTGTCTTAGTAGAACAATTAAGCATAAAGAACTTAATAGGGATGTATCTTATCGGCATCTCATGCGATTAGAGTGCTATAAATTAATTAAGCATCTAATGGGTGATAAAAAATATGAAGGGTTCAAAATTTGGTGGTAATATGTATGTTGTTCTTATTTATGATGTAGAGGTTGAGGGTAGTGGAGCAAAGGCATCGCGAAATATATTCAAAACGTGTAAAAAATATCTGACACATGTTCAAAAATCTGTTTTTGAAGGAGATATAACACCTGCTTTACTACAACAATTGAAATTGGAGTTAAACAAATATATTAGAAAAGATAAAGATTCTATTATTATTTTTAAAAGCAGAGAAGAAAGATGGATGAAAAAAGAGTTCTGGGGTAAAGAAGATAAAAAAACATCTAATTTTTTCTAAGATGTACTATCAGAAAATTTGGTGTATAATAATTGATATAAAAGGCTGTCGATCTTTGGTGATGTAAAAAAGCAGGGGGCACGACAGAGCGTTAAAACCTATTGAAATGGTGATTTGGACAGAAGCTTAAATGTTTTATCTATTAAGATGTACATAATCTAAAATAAGTAGACAGAAACAGGAGTTGTAAGCTTTGAAGAATCAACGTTTTTATGGATTGGGGTATTAATAGAAGCATCCTGGAATGTAAATTTAACTATTTTGCTAGGAATCGAATTAAGCGTTTGAGTATTAATAGAAGCATCCTGGAATGTAAATATTCAAGTTGATGATTACCAAGGAACATGATATCAGGGTATTAATAGAAGCATCCTGGAATGTAAATATCTTTCCATCAGCAAACTCAACATGAAAATTACTTCGTATTAATAGAAGCATCCTGGAATGTAAATTAATAAATAAATCCTGAACCAGTAGTCTTTGTATAAGTATTAATAGAAGCATCCTGGAATGTAAATCATGACGAAGCAATAAATCAAACTGTTCAGAAGTAAGTATTAATAGAAGCATCCTGGAATGTAAATGTAGAAAAAGACCTCATAGCACTTTCAACATCTACTAGTATTAATAGAAGCATCCTGGAATGTAAATATAGATGATGTACCATGTAAAAACTCACCCATAGAGTATTAATAGAAGCATCCTGGAATGTAAATACTAATAACTCGAACTGTAGTATCATATGAATCAGGTATTAATAGAAGCATCCTGGAATGTAAATTCACTAATAATAGTCATAAAATATTTATTTATATAGTATTAATAGAAGCATCCTGGAATGTAAATGAACCTGATCCAGACATTACACCAATGGCAGAAGAAGTATTAATAGAAGCATCCTGGAATGTAAATCAAGTAAATCGCAATCACTTTGAGTTGCTCTAACAGTATTAATAGAAGCATCCTGGAATGTAAATTCAGTATTTAATAATTCATTAATACCAATTTCAGGGTATTAATAGAAGCATCCTGGAATGTAAATTATTTAGACATACTATTCCCCCTTTCAAGGTATCAAAGTATTAATAGAAGCATCCTGGAATGTAAATACAAATACTATAGGTAAATTAGCAATCTCCTTATCCGGTATTAATAGAAGCATCCTGGAATGTAAATTTAAACTTATAATGATTATCTCCAAAACCTGTTTTCGTATTAATAGAAGCATCCTGGAATGTAAATATCAGTAATAGTTCTATATTAGTGATAGCTTGACCTAGTATTAATAGAAGCATCCTGGAATGTAAATTGAAGTTATAGAAATATCAACACCGTTTTTGGTTAAAGTATTAATAGAAGCATCCTGGAATGTAAATTGCTCTAAGTAAAACTCTAAACGTGCCATTGGCATAGTATTAATAGAAGCATCCTGGAATGTAAATTCTGTTTCAGCCATTTCATCTGTAAAGTGAGGGCTTGTATTAATAGAAGCATCCTGGAATGTAAATTACAAAGACACCGTTAAGTCTCAGCTAAAGAAAGAGGTATTAATAGAAGCATCCTGGAATGTAAATCTTAAAATAAGAGATATACGGAATAGAGAGTATATAGTATTAATAGAAGCATCCTGGAATGTAAATTACTAGATTTCCAATTCTAATTTTTTCAGCATCTTAGTATTAATAGAAGCATCCTGGAATGTAAATAAAGAAGGAGATATATTAGTCTTTATAATATATTCATGTATTAATAGAAGCATCCTGGAATGTAAATTTATATGTAGGTGATGTAGAGATACATGATATATGGGTATTAATAGAAGCATCCTGGAATGTAAATATGCTCCGTGCTTGCGGATCGTTGATATAGTCTAGAGGTATTAATAGAAGCATCCTGGAATGTAAATACTTCTAGCGTAAAACCAGTTGCAACATGGGTAGCAGGTATTAATAGAAGCATCCTGGAATGTAAATAAGCCTAAATTTTCTTTTACTCTTTACGGTAAGACTAGTATTAATAGAAGCATCCTGGAATGTAAATTTGTTCATATAACTAGTAAATGCTGCTTCATAATAGTATTAATAGAAGCATCCTGGAATGTAAATCTTAGAAAAAAGAACCCATAAAAACCATACAACAAGGTATTAATAGAAGCATCCTGGAATGTAAATTATTTTTTATTGCATAAACATAGAAGTTTGATAATAGTATTAATAGAAGCATCCTGGAATGTAAATTCATGAGTGCATCATTTTGCCTAAAGTCCGCTATATGTATTAATAGAAGCATCCTGGAATGTAAATCTATATGATTATGGTTGCCATCGGACAACGGGAATAGTATTAATAGAAGCATCCTGGAATGTAAATTGAATTTCTCTTTATGAATATAAACCACGCCACTTGGTATTAATAGAAGCATCCTGGAATGTAAATACCTTATTAGGATTATACTCTAAGACTAATTTATAGTATTAATAGAAGCATCCTGGAATGTAAATATCGAAGGGGTAAGCATAGATGAAAAAGGCAATATAGTATTAATAGAAGCATCCTGGAATGTAAATATAAAAATAAATTTAGATAGAGGGAAATTAAAATGAGTATTAATAGAAGCATCCTGGAATGTAAATTACTATCTTTCTATGATCACAACGAGCTATTAAAAAGTATTAATAGAAGCATCCTGGAATGTAAATAAAGTTGTATTAAGTATAAGCTTCAGAGCTTCTTGGAGTATTAATAGAAGCATCCTGGAATGTAAATGATACCTGGACTTGAAATAATGCGATCTTCTAAAAAAGTATTAATAGAAGCATCCTGGAATGTAAATACTGTAAGTAATTCATCTAGTGTAAAAATATGAAGCGTATTAATAGAAGCATCCTGGAATGTAAATAGTCCTATAACCTTGCCAATATACTTATCTGTATCTAGTATTAATAGAAGCATCCTGGAATGTAAATTATATCGACTACTTCGATATGGTTCAAGGCTTTAAGGGTATTAATAGAAGCATCCTGGAATGTAAATTATAGTTAGAATGTTATTCATTTAACTCTTAATTATTGTATTAATAGAATCATCCTGGAATGTAAATCTACTTCAAGGCAGTCGCGGCAAAGTAATAGGTTATGTATTAATAGAAGCATCCTGGAATGTAAATTAAGTAATTTGGCTATAAACAATACTGATGTTGACATGTATTAATAGAAGCATCCTGGAATGTAAATCAAGCAGCTTAGCAGACAGCGCACTAAGGCACCTAGTATTAATAGAAGCATCCTGGAATGTAAATTTAGGAGAGTGGGGCGGAGTAGCTTACTATAGCAGCGTATTAATAGAAGCATCCTGGAATGTAAATGAAGATGTATACCTAGAACGTGGACAAAGAGTTAAAGTATTAATAGAAGCATCCTGGAATGTAAATACTTTTTAGAAGAAATTATTCGTAGGGTATATCCAAGTATTAATAGAAGCATCCTGGAATGTAAATTATGCTTATAAGATCATTACAAATTGGTCTTTTATGTATTAATAGAAGCATCCTGGAATGTAAATTTTATAGGAGCTATATGCTTGAGTGAGTGGTTTTATGGGTATTAATAGAAGCATCCTGGAATGTAAATCCCTGTATCTGTATATTGTCTAACATAGTGAGCAACGTATTAATAGAAGCATCCTGGAATGTAAATTTGGTTTGGACTATTATTGTTCTAAAGGACATACTGTATTAATAGAAGCATCCTGGAATGTAAATAAGATTACTCTTTGTGCAAATAACATAGCCATCATTAGTATTAATAGAAGCATCCTGGAATGTAAATCTAGAATAGTTGGTGTTAATGCAATAATAGATGGATTGTATTAATAGAAGCATCCTGGAATGTAAATATTTTTGAAGTCTGTAACCGTTATATTATTACTGCTGTATTAATAGAAGCATCCTGGAATGTAAATAGCGTAAAAGGGCAGAAAGAGAGCAGCAGAAGAACGTATTAATAGAAGCATCCTGGAATGTAAATAAGTTTCTATCGTCTATTGCAAGTGAATTTTGAGCGGTATTAATAGAAGCATCCTGGAATGTAAATCAGCTAGAAGTAAAAGTAATACTCACAGAATTGATAAGTATTAATAGAAGCATCCTGGAATGTAAATATCTACATCACTATCAAGTAATCCAACTGCATCTGCGTATTAATAGAAGCATCCTGGAATGTAAATAAAAACAATGTTACCTATAAGCACAACCCAAACATCGTATTAATAGAAGCATCCTGGAATGTAAATTCTTACTATGATGTACAACTTAGTATGAAGTCTGGTAGTATTAATAGAAGCATCCTGGAATGTAAATTAAATAGTATGTACTTATTGCCGGAAGCCAAAGCTGGTATTAATAGAAGCATCCTGGAATGTAAATTTAGACCGCCTAAATAGATATTCATAATCTCTCTTGGTATTAATAGAAGCATCCTGGAATGTAAATATAGGCGCGGCAGTAGGCGCTGCGGTAGGTGGTTTGTATTAATAGAAGCATCCTGGAATGTAAATCAAAAAAGATGTAGACCATGAACTGGGAAAGCATCAGGTATTAATAGAAGCATCCTGGAATGTAAATTTGGATGTGGTTGCTGTGATAGTTGTTGCATCCTTAGTATTAATAGAAGCATCCTGGAATGTAAATTGTTCATCTATTAACCATACTTGTATCATAGTACCGTATTAATAGAAGCATCCTGGAATGTAAATATTCTCCTCACGATCTGTTCTATGTAGCATATATCGTGTATTAATAGAAGCATCCTGGAATGTAAATTATCCAGAAGCGCATGAGAATGCACGATTTATAGAGTATTAATAGAAGCATCCTGGAATGTAAATAAATCAGTCTTGCAACAATGACCGCTACTATTGCGAGTATTAATAGAAGCATCCTGGAATGTAAATTGACTAAACCCTGCCCATTCTCTGCATTCTTTGCTGTATTAATAGAAGCATCCTGGAATGTAAATCAGGAAGAGTATATAATGTTGTCGCCCCTGTTGATATGTATTAATAGAAGCATCCTGGAATGTAAATTTCCCTGTTAGTACTTGTAGTCACCATATTAGCTTCGTATTAATAGAAGCATCCTGGAATGTAAATAATGGTACAATGTGTGCATCCTATGAACAATGGAAGTATTAATAGAAGCATCCTGGAATGTAAATGTCATTTTTTCGACTTCCTTATAACTATTAGATTTTAGTATTAATAGAAGCATCCTGGAATGTAAATTCTTGAAACTTATCTATTGTGCAGCTATAACCTCTAGTATTAATAGAAGCATCCTGGAATGTAAATATCGGTAAAGCAACTGCAACCATTCCTAAAATTTCAGGTATTAATAGAAGCATCCTGGAATGTAAATGAAGAAAAACAAGAGGCGAAATCATCGATATGACAGAGTATTAATAGAAGCATCCTGGAATGTAAATGTATTTCTAATAAGGCTCGCAAGTTCAATAATTGTAGTATTAATAGAAGCATCCTGGAATGTAAATGATGCAGAGATAGTCATAGGAGGTAGTCCTTGCCAGGTATTAATAGAAGCATTCTGGAATGTAAATACAAGTGAAAAATGTTGATTCTCTTCTAAAAGGTTAGTATTAATAGAAGCATCTTGGAATGTAAATGAGATCAAACTTGAGGTGAATAGACTTGAGTATAATGAGTATTAATAGAAGCAGCTTGGAATTTTAGGGGATAGCCATAGAAACAATGATTTTCATCATTTTCCAATTTCAAGTAGCATCAATTTGAAAATCTTACGGCCATATTTAAAATCTTAAATACTATTTTTGCGACATTTACAGGTTTTGGTGTTGCTATATGAAGTGTGACCGTGGATACAAGCACTATTACCAGCAAGAGTAAGATTTTGTTTTTGGATAAGTTTAAAGAAAGGATTAATTGCAATAAGAGTAAAATCTTTTGAAGTAAACGTTCAGCTCTAGTTGGAAAAGAATGAAAGGTTTCACATGGAAAGATAATAGGCCTGTCAACATGAGAATGACAAGGTTATAAAATTTCTCTAAGAGTATTTCAAGCAAGGCAGTACAGTTTAGAAATAGAAGATTCAAAGGATATGATTATTTTGGAAAAGGATCTGTATAAAGAAGAGTGTCTAGAGATGCATAATGTTAAAATTATGGACAAGGAATAATTGATGTTATTAAGAACTTTATTAATAAGTAAGCAGGTGGAAAATTTGATTGATTTACCCAAAAATAGTGAAGTGGATATTAGGATATTTGGAACGCTATTAGAGTATAAGATACTAAGTGCAAGCTATAAGCCTTTTTGGTTAAGTGGCATTATTAAGGAAGTTATAAATGGGAAAAGAGAGATAGGTTTTAAAGAGATTGTATGTCATATGATAAGTAGTGCATGGTATCCTATTGTGCAATATAAGCTTAGTTTTGGCCAATCAGATAAACTTGGAGATATTGTAGAGTATATAAGAGATCAACACGAGATACCTGCAGATGAAAAGGAACATGTACTTTTTAAGACACTTTATGAACTTCAAGATAAAGAGGTTATCAAATATATAGAGGGACTTTATAAGCTTGTACCATACAGGATGCTATCGCCTTTTTATGGAGAGTTACTTAGAGGCACTCCAGAAAAAGAGAAGAATAGGAAAATTACAGAATATGCATTAAAGGATGAGAATGCATTCTATAAAATTTATCCTAAACAAAAGATGATTGTAATAGGTGAAAACTGGTATAAGTATTTAGTAGAGAATCAAAATATTATTTATGGGTGGATTAATTACAAGCTCATCTATTTCTTGCAGAAGAAGAATCCTAATGTACCTGCTATTCCACTAAAGGTTAAGCCACCATATAAAAGGGATTTAAGTAAAGCTGAAAAGATGTGGCGATCCTTTAATAGATTTGTATTATTAAAAGATATTTACATTAATAAAAGATTTGATGAATATAATCTAGAACGCTATGGGCAACTTAGCATTGATCATTTTATTCCATGGAGTTTTGTGCTGCATGACGAAATGTGGAACCTAATCCCAAGTTTTAAG
Source organism: Cellulosilyticum sp. I15G10I2 (assembly GCF_900095725.1). NCBI lineage: Bacteria > Bacillati > Bacillota > Clostridia > Lachnospirales > Cellulosilyticaceae > Cellulosilyticum > Cellulosilyticum sp. I15G10I2. The sequence continues at coordinate 111,643 of NZ_FMMP01000007.1, read as the reverse complement.
AATATTAATAGTTCGAAAAGTAATAGACTACCTGATATGGATACTTATTTTAATGACTTTTGCCAAATACAATACGGTGCTTTTAACTTTATGAGAAGTCATACACAAATGAAACCACTACTAGAGGATTATTTACATATTAATATTCCGCTGAAATTTGCTCATAAAAAAGGATTACAAAATGTTGATGAAGAAGAATTTAAAAAGGCTCTTACTAATACCATATTACCACTTTATCAAATTGCATATAATCAAGGATATGGCATATGGAAGTATAAGGAATACGAAAATAACAATAGTGAGAACTGCTTCTATAATATAAATTCAGAACAAGAAGTGGATATTGTAGCAGAAGAATCTAGTGAAAGTTACTTAAAGAATATCAAAAAGGAATAAAGCTTTAAGCTACACTCTTAAGGAGGTAATGGATTTTAGAACTTTAACTTATTATTGAGACGGGCTTAAGGTAAAAAATATTAATTTAATGCTTTAAAATAATAAAAATAATGGCGAGGGAAAGTGACATGGCTAACTATTATAACAATAATGCCAAAGAATTCTTTGATGGAACAGTTAACGCTAATATGAGTGAACATTACACAGCTTTTCTGGGGAAACTCCCGCAAGGCGCACACATATTGGATGCTGGATGTGGCTCGGGACGAGACAGCTTAAACTTTAAGAAGCTTGGATACCAAGTAACAGCCATAGATGCTTCAAGTGAGCTTTGCAAAATGGCAAAAGATTATATAGGACAAGAGGTATTACAACTAAGATTTCAGGACATAACCTTTGAAAAATGCTTTGACGGCATATGGGCATGTGCATCTCTCTTGCATGTCCCAAGTACAGAACTGAGAAGTGTAATCGGCAAGTTGACAAAGGCTTTAAAACCAGGAGGTATTCTATTTGCAACTTTTAAGCACGGAACTTTTGAAGGAGAGAGAAATGGACGTTACTTTCATGATCTAACAGAAGAGAAAGCCATAGAGTTATTTACAAGTGAGGGGATTAAATTAGAAGAAATGTGGATAACCAAGGATGTAAGACCAGAACGTGTGGATGAATTTTGGCTGAATATCATTGCAACCAATATAAGAAAAATTTCTTATCAATCAATTGATGAGTACATTGCACAATTTCCGGAGCAAGTTCAAATAATACTTGAAGAATTAAGAAAAGCTATAAAAGAATCAGCACCAGATGCCCAGGAGAAAATTAGTTATCAAATGCCTACCTTTTCCTTACATGGTAATTTGGTGCATTTTGCTGCTTTTAAAAAGCATATAGGATTTTATCCCGCACCTACTGGGATTGAGGCATTTAAACAGGAACTGTCAGGATATAAAGGTGCAAAAGGCTCGGTTCAATTTCCTATAGATAAACCACTGCCTTATGATTTAATACGTAAGATTGTTAAATATAGAGCAGCAGAAAACATTAAAAAGGCAGAAAGTAAATTGAAAAAGAAATGATATAATGGAGAAAAATATATGCAAATATTTGAATACGGAGATAAAGAAGTAGATTATCTAAAACGCAAAGACAAAAAGCTCGCTAAAGCCATAGAGCGAATAGGAAAGATCGAACGTGAGATTACACCAGATCCATTTATAGCACTTGTATCAAGCATTGTTAGCCAGCAAATTTCAAATAAAGCAGCTGAAACAGTTTGGAACAGGCTGTATAAGCTGCTTGGAGAGATTACGCCAGTAAGCATTGCAAGTACAGAGCTTGAGGCTATTGGGAGCTGTGGTATGTCTGTAAGGAAAGCTGGCTATATAAAAGGCATTGCTGATGCAGCGCTATCTGGGGAAGTAGATTTTGCCACACTTCATACAATGACTGATGAAGAGATTATAAAACTACTTACTAAGTTAAACGGAGTGGGTGTTTGGACTGTAGAGATGCTGCTCATATTTTCACTTGGAAGGCCCAATGTATTAAGTTATAAGGACCTCGCCATTTGCAGAGGCATGATGAGGTTATATAACCTTAAAGAACTTCCGAAAGAGAAATTCGAAGTTTACCGCAAGCGTTATGCGCCTTATGGCTCAGTTGCCTCGCTATACTTATGGGCACTATCGGTTGACTAGGTTGGCAGCTAGAGGGATCTTATAGGAGAAAGACTTATCTGTCTAATAGGCAAGTTTAAAAAGGCTTTAAAGTGAAGAACATGAATTTGTAGATTTTAATTTACTAGTGCAGGAGCTAGGAGTAGATGAATAGTAAATATAAAATAATTGTATTACTGTCACTTAAATGCTTTTAATAATTTAGGTATAACTTTAAAGGGGACTGGTGCAGCTGTTACTTGGCTGAGTGTTCCTGCAAAAATCAATTCTAATTCAGCACAATAAAAGAGCCACGAGCCAGTAGCGCCAGTGTGTCCAATTAAATCAGGGATAGGGCTAAATGGCGTCATAAAACGTGGTATTTTAAAGCGCATCATGCCAAGTCCATACTGTATGGGCCATCCAGGAGCCAAAAGACTAAATCCAAAATCGAAGGTCTGCCACATGCCACACATCATGTCTAAAGTTTCCTTATTTTCAAATACTTGGCCCGCTATAAGCGCTCTCATAAACGCAGTTAAGTCCGCTAAAGTGCTGTTAAGATCACCAAAAGACCGGATGCCAAGGGGTTTGTTGTCAAAGGCAATATCTCCGATCCAGACAGCAGCGGCAGGTTTTGACTGAGAAAGAGGCGTACTTCCAGGATGAAAAGTGCTAGTTAAGTTTAAAGGCTTAAATAAATAATCCTTAAAAGCTTCTTCTATACTTTGATGCGTTACAGCTTCTATAATAGCGATTAAAATTTGAAAATTTGTATCAGAATAACGCACGCGATATTTTGAGCTGGTCAGCGGCTGGGGTTCAAATAAAGGTTTTTGTGCTTTGCGGACAATTTGAAGCACATCGTTAGTAGTCCAAGCCTTGTCATCGCCTTCTAGTATTTCATCTATAATTGTTTTCTTGTTGCCTGACTTAATTTCTAAATAATCTGGAATGCCTGAGGAATGGCTAAGCAGGTGCCGGATAGTTAACTGATCGTAGTAATCCACACCTTTAACTACATGCACGCCTCTTAGCATATCCTCTGGCAGATGCGCTATAATGAAGTCATCAATAGAGAGTTTGTGGGATTCGTGGAGCTTTAGAATGGTTGAAGCAATGAATAACTTTGTTATACTTGCAATCCAAAATGGGGTATCGACGTCCATAGGGGTTCCATCAGATTGTGCGATGCCTTTAGCACCAGCCCATTTGAATGATCCGTCCAGACTTTCTACTGAGAAAATAGCATGACGAATGCCTTTTAGGGCAATCAATTGTTCTAGAGTATCCTGTAGTAGTTGTGTACACAGTGTATTTTTCATATCATTAAAGCCTCCTCTTTAATATGCTTATAGGTATAGAGAAACAACATATAAACTTGAGTTATTCATCACTATAATGTTGTTTCCCAGAATGATTTCACATCAAATATTATCGTGAATAACTAAAATTTAAAGATGTGAAATCTATATAATGCACATTTAGTCAAACATCCAATAGATGATAAAAAAAGTATAGCATAAAAGCCAATTAAAATGGAGAAATCATGCCAGAAAGTATTGCCGATGTAATTCTTGAGGACGGACTGATATAATAATTAACTATTTTTGGAAATTCTCTTGACGGAGGATTTTTTTTTTAAGTTATTGTGTTCATAAATGAATAAGTGAACTTAGTGGGTGACATAAATGGCCTATATTTGGATTTATATATGGAGCATAGCCTTTTCATTTTTCTTTTATGTTTTAATGCCTAGGTTAACAAAGGATGAAGTGGAAGTCAGAATAACTAAGCATGGGGAGCCCGTTCATTATCTATGGACTGTCACTATTTTTTTTGTACCAATTTTTAATACTATTATAGCTATATGGGAAATAAAGATGATTATGGGCTTTCTTAGAAGAGATTAATGTTTAAAAAGGCTTAAAATATAAAACATTCAATAAGAACTGTGAACTATATTTCATGACGTAAAAATGATGCTTCATGCAGGCAATGAAATATAGTAAAACTTTTCATTTATCATAAGGGCATAGATCACACAGAGGAAGTATCTGTTTGACTAATAAACTTAAGAAAGTTATGTAGGGTGGATTAAAGTGAAAACAAAAATTAAAATTTTAATGAAAAAAATGTTAAACGTGTTACTTGTTCTAACTTTAGGGTTTTCTTTATCTAGTATCACCTATGGTAATGAAATTGGCTATTATGATATTAGGGAAGTTGATATAGCCAAGGCTATGAATACTGATTTATCGAACAATGTCATTACAAAAAATCTATATGTAAAGTATGAAGAGAAAATGAGAACTTACGGTTTTGATAAAATGTATGATAATCAAAGCGCAAGATCTGATGAACTTGTAACAAGAGCAGAAGTATTAAAACTCGCATTAAGTGTAACTTTCAATACGGATAATCTAGATGGGTATTCTGAAAAAGAAGAGGAATATCCAAATGCAGCATGGGTTAACTATGCAAAAATGATGGGGGTTACTAAGGAAGATATAAACATTACTAATTACAAAGATCAAGCAACGTATAACGAGGCTATATCCTATTTTGAGGCATGCAGACTATTGTTCAAAAAAGACTTGCCTGTGGGATCAGTAGAACAGGCAGTAATAAAGGATAGGACAGCAAATGAAGAGGATTATCTATTCAAAGGGCAGTTAAATGAGCTAGCTGTTAATTATGCCGAGCAGTATCATAAAGAAAATTGCGGCATTGTAAAGGCATTGGATGTTAGACTCAATAAAACAAGTGTTTATCCTGGGGATAGCTTTGCTGTTTTTGTTTCCAATACGGATTTGGCTGAAAACTTTTCTGTGAGTGCACCCTTTTACAATAAGCCCATTCAATTCTATAAGTACGAAGATGGATTTGTTGGTTTGATACCAGTTTACGCTTGGTCTACCCCAGGCAAATATCAAATTCAGGTTTCTGACGTACGAACAAAACGGCTGACCACTTTAGAGGTTAAAATCTTCCCCAAAACTTTTGATGTTCAATATCTTAAAGTATCAAAATCTACTGCAGCTATTGCCACAACTAATAATTCTGCAAAAGATCAAGTGCATTTTGATGCTGCAAGAGCTAATCCTATTCAGGAAAAATTATGGAACGGCGCATTTATTCAACCTGCTAAGGGGAGAATTACGACTGATTATTGCGCAACACGTTACACAAATGACAATCCTACGCCTAGCAGACATCTTGCTATTGATATTGCAAATAATACTGGAACGCCAATAATGGCTTCTAACAATGGCAAGGTGGTATTAGCCAAAAAACTTATTATCACTGGCAATACCATAGTCATTGATCACGGATTGGGTGTTTTCACCTCATACTTTCACCTAAGTAAAATCTTAGTGAAAGAAAAAGATTTCGTTAAAAAAGGAGATATTATTGGCAAAATGGGATCAACGGGTTACTCAACAGGACCGCATCTTCATTTTGCTATATGGAAAGATGGTACGTTTTTAAACCCTTGGACCTTTTTTGAGAAAGATCCTATTGAATTTAAATAAATCATTTATAAAGTAGTTGTAACAATAGGGAGGCAAGGAATGGATTTAAAGAAATATTATGCATTAATGATAGTGCTATCCATAGTAGTACCGCCTGGGTTATTGCAAGCAAAGGTTTTGGATTCAAAACCGATTTATACGGCAGGCATAAGTGAAAAAACAAATCGCGCGATAGAAAAGATAAATACTACATATAGTGATATTACAGAATTAATTACAATAGGAAAGTCTGCTAAAGAAGGAACAGAAATCAAAGCCATAAGACTGGGAAAAGGGGACAAAAATATACTTATTAATGGTGGGCATCATGGGAGGGAAGCTTTAACAACTATTTTAGTTTTAGACCAGCTAGATTATCTTGCAGAAGCTTATACCAATAATGAGACGATTAATGGTTATAACGTAAGGGCTCTTTTAAATACGGTTTCAATATGGTTTGTACCCTTACTCAATCCAGATGGAGCGGACCTCGCCATGAGTACATTACCGAGTTGGAAAGCGAATGGAAGAGGGGTAGATCTCAATAGAAACTATCCTACTTTATATGCAACTGTAAAACTAAGCAAAGCTCCCGGTGCTAAAGGGTATCCAGGGACAGCGCCTTTTTCAGAGACGGAAACACAAGCGCTTAGAGATTTATGTTATGAGAAAGATTTTCAGGCGGCAATCGCCTATCATAGTGCAGGGCAAGTTATTTATTGGTGGTATCATCAGACAGGAAAGGCTTATGCTAAATCAGCAGAGCTTGCAGGAATACTATCTCAGATGACCGGCTATGCTTTGGTACCGCCTAGCGAATCTACAGGGGGCCTTGGGTTTACAGATTGGTTTATACAAGAATTTGATAGGGCTAGCTTTACATTAGAAATTGGCAAGACAGTGAACCAAAAGCCACTCAAATGGGGCGAATATCAAGAAATATGGGAAAAAAATAAAAATATTCCATTACAGCTAGCGGCTGAAGTGATAAGGCTAAATAAGCGACCGTGGGAAACCACTATAGATGATCAAAGTATTAGAGGTGAATTACTATTTGGAAGTGCTGTGGTTCCTGTAAGAGATGTGAGCAAAATCATGGATTTAAGCTATAGCTATGATGCAATTGCCAAAACAGTGACAATAAGTAAGGCAGATCAGACGCTCATATTTACACTTAATGCAAAAGAAGCACTACATAATAACGATCAAGTGACCCTGCCCGTTCCAGCCTATCAGGAAAATGGCACAAGCTATGTACCGCTGCGAACAGTTTTAGAACTATTTAGCGTGGTAAGCATTTAAAAAAATACATTATTTAAAAAGGGTGAGCTATATTTCATGACGTAAAAATGATGTTTCATGCAGATGATGAAATATAATAAAATCTTTCATTTATAATAAGTGTGTAGATCACACAGCGAAAGGCTCTGCTTTTGGAATGGGGATTTGTTACTGGGCAATTCTTTTTATGATGAAAAAGTAGAACTAGAAAGATTTATGAATTGTTATTTAGGAAAACTCATTAGAGGTAGTATTGCGAAGTTTGAAATAAATGAGATTTAGGAGGATGCAAAGATGAAAAAACGAATGTTGTACGTAACCTTATTGGCAGTTAGTGCAATAACAATGCCAGCTTTGGCAAATACCAGTTTTAAATTTACCGAGAATGGCCCAATCTATACAATTGATGGCAAGACCTATTCTCCAGAGGACTTTAATAAAATGGGAGAATTGCCAGAAAATATTGATGATGCTTTATACGGAAGTAACTTCCTGATTGAGAACGGTGAACTCATTAACTATTTTGGCTCTGAAAGTAAGATTGTTATACCAAATACTGTGAAAATAATTGGTGAAGGTTCAATATCAGACAGAACAAAAATTGAAAATGTAACTATCGGCAATAGTGTAACAACTATAGGAATGGCCGCCTTTAGAAATTCTATAGGCTTGAAGAGTATCAATATTCCTAACAGTGTTACTTCTATAGGGGATTTTGCCTTCCAAAATTGTACCTCATTACGTGAAATAAAAATACCAAGCAGTGTCAAATCCATTGGGGAGGATGCTTTTGCAGCAGAACAAGCTGTTAACCCGCTTGGCGATATGAGTTCAAAACCATTGCCTAAATTAGTGGTCACTGTAGAACCAGGCTCTTATGCAGAAAAATACGCAAAGGAAAATGGTCTTACTTACAAAACAGTTTCTACGCCAATAACCGCTAAGCCGCTTACCTCAAAGGTATCGGTAGACGGAGTACAAAAGACCCTTGAGGCGTATACAATAAGCGGCGGTAGCTATTTCAAAATCCGAGATCTGGCTTGTTTGCTAAAAGGCTCAAAGAAACAGTTTAATGTGACTTTGGACGGTGCAAAAAAAGAAATCACAATGCAAAGTAATAAATCCTATAAAGCTGTAAAAGGCGATTTGGCAAAGGGTGATGGAAAAGCTAAAACCGCCACACTCAGTACCTATAAAATCAATATAGATGGCAAAGAAGTTAAGCTTACAGCTTATATTATTGCTGGAGCCACCTATTTTAATCTGGACGATATAATGAAAGCATTTAATGTAGAAACAACTCAGGATACAGCTAAAAATACCATTACTATAAATACAAAAAAATAGAAAAGTGTAGAGCTTGTGAAAACACTGAAAGATGAACATATGCGCTTGCAAAGTATCTAAAATCTTAAATTAACTATTTTTGGAAATCCTCTTGACGGAGGATTTTTTTTAAGTTATTGTGTTCATAAATGAATAAGTGAACTTTGTGGGTGACAACAATGAATCAAGAAAAATATATCAGAGTCTTAGAAGAAACAATAAACAAATTACAGGAAGAAAATCATGAATTGAAGAGGAAATTAAAATCCGGGGGACGTAAGGAGAAGTTAAACACCAGAACTAAGGCTTATATGAGATTAGATAAAGAGGCGGGAGCTACTATAAGAGATCTAGCTGAAAAATATGAATGCAGCATCGGACTAGTGCATAAAACACTGAATGAAGGAAAGGAAGTAAGTACTATGGATAAGGTTTTAGATTTTGAAATACTTAATAAAGACGATGCAAGATATAGCAAAATGGCTGCACAGCAGATGTTTTCCAGAAACAAGATTTAATAAAGACCAACTTCTTCAGGATCTAGGACTTAGGACCTATTCTCCTTTATCTATTGTAAAAAAGACCCATGGTCTACAGTTTGAAAGATTATTACTGGGTACGGTTTAAAGGAGAAAGGTTGTGTTATGATGATATCAAGATCAGAGATTAGGGTTAATCAGCAAGATAGGCGCGAAACCAGTTCATCCAGTAAAGGCAATCAAATTAAATGGTTTAAAGACGGTTATTGGTTAAAAGCTAATACATTTGGTTATGAGGATTTGGCGGAATGGTTTGTATCGGAGACGCTGAAGTTATCAAACCTAGATCAAGAAGAGTATATTACGTATGATTTGTGTTCTATTATTGAAGAAGATAGGGTTTGGGAAGGGTGCTTATCAAAGAACTTTACCAAATCAGGAGATCTATAAATAACCTTCAGGAGATTATTTGGAATGAAGACAGGCATTTAAATAACCTGGCTGTTATTTATAATGATGAGAGCGAATTTAGAATATGTCCAATTTTTGATAATGGACTATCTTTACTATCAGATACATCAGCTTATCCTACTTACACAAGTAATGCTATCTTGTTAAGGCAAGTAAAAGCAAAGCCTTTTAGCCAGAACTTTAAAAAGCAGATGCAGGTACTCGGAAATGGAATGAGGATAGATAGGAAGAGTTTAGTAGGTTTTATGAAAAATCATCAACAGGGGCTAGGGCGAATTCAGGCCATTATGGAAACAAGCATGAATATGTACCCTGAGGTTTTTATTTAATCCTTTTTATCACTCAATTTTTAGTTAGATAGATAATTGTAAATGATTATTTTATGTTTTAATGCCTATACTAACAGAGGACAGATCTTATTTCTTCTAGTATTTATTTTTTGATCAATCAAGCTTGCTTATAGGACTAGCAGTACTATCTTAACTAATTAGGAGGAATTCGTATGAAAGAATTAGTATTATATTATTTTGATGGGTGCCCTTTTTGCTATAAAGTGAGAAAGTTTTTAGAGGGTAAGTCTATTGATATCACCTATAAAAATATTCATACTGACGACGAGGCATATAATACATTAATTAAGGTGGGTGGCAAGTCACAAGTGCCATGTTTATTTATTAATGGCAATCCTCTTTATGAGTCTGAGGACATCATCACATGGTTTAAAAACAACGCATAACAGAGAAAGACCTATCAATTGTACAAAAGCCCACAAATATAAAACATTCAGGGAGTCTTAGTGTTAGCGCACTAAGGCTTTCTTTAAATTGATTGTAACACAAACTATAAAAATAAACGATTAAAAGCTAAATTCATTATAGCATAGATGATCATAAGGTTTATAAGCATTATAGGGGAGGGGATATAGCATATAAAAGAAATGGCATCTAGGCTAAAGACTTTATCTATTTGCAAAGATATGTTAAAATAAGGAAATTAAGGCTAGTCCTAATAAGCGGGAGACGGTGATCAACATGGATCTATTTGAGCAAATAAAAAAAGGAGAAGGTAAAACTATCGAATTTAAAGAAAAATTTCCTTCTGCTGAGAAACTTATAAAGACAATAGTTGCTTTTGCAAATATGGCTGGGGGAAAGCTGATTATTGGGGTGGCGGATACAGGAGCAGTTATAGGCGTTGAAGACTTAGATATTACAAAGCAAATGGACCGCATATCTAATATACTTCATGATTCTATATATCCTATTATCATTCCTGATATTTATGCTCAGGCGATTAAAGATAAAACAGTATTAGTTGTAGAAGTGTATCCAAGTCCCCTTAAACCTCATTTTTTAAAGAGCATAGGTAAAAGAGACGGCACTTATATAAGAGTGGGCGCAACCAATAAAAAAGCAGACATAGAATACATTCAGGAACTAGAAAGACAAAAACTAAATATCTCTTATGATGAAGACTTTTGGATGCAGCAACAAGAAGACTTTGATCTTAGTTCTATAATCAATATATTATCTGTTCATTTAAGCCGTGAAGTAACTGAAAAAGATTTAGTTAATTTAAAGTTATTGAAAAATGAGTTGAAATCAGTTCGACTGACCAATGCGGTACCTATTTTACTAGGTATTTATGAGCAGGTTCAGATAAAGTGTGCGCGTTTTAAAGGCGAGACAATGGATGTTTTTATTGACCGCAAAGAATTTAACGGAGATCTTTTTGTGCAACTAGAAAATACTATGAAGTTTTTATTGGCTAATATTAACCTACATGGAGAGGTAGGCGAGGACTTTGTTACACGTATTGACGAATACGAAATTCCACCGGAAGCACTTCGTGAAGCTATAGTAAATGCGATTATTCATAGAGATTATAGCATGACAGGTTCGGATATTAAGGTAGCAGTTTTTGATTCGCGTATTGAAATAACATCACCGGGAGGTCTGCCAAAAGGAATCACAATTGAAGATGTACTTGGTGGGCGATCAGAAATAAGAAACAAGGTTATTGTAAGGATCTTTAGAGAGGCTAAGATAGTAGAACAGTGGGGAAGAGGCGTGCAGCGGATTATTCAGCTGTGCGAAAATAAAGGATTAAAAAAACCAGATATTATTGAATCAGGTATGTTTGTGAAGTTTATCCTCTATAGAAAATCGGACGCAAAATCGGACGCAAAATCGGACGCAAAATCGGACGCAAAATCGGACGCAAAATCAAATGAGGCTTTGTATGTGCAAAAAGTATTATCTTATTTACAGGAAAATAAAACAATTAGTATTTCACAAGCGATGCAGGTGCTCGGATTATCTAAATCCAGAACTAATGACATTTTAAAGAATATGGTTAAAGAGGAGATTCTTGAAAAACAAGGACTAAGCAGAGCCACAAAATATAGAATAAATAAGTGAACTTTGTAGGGGAGAACAATGAATCAAGAAAAATATATCAGAGTCTTAGTGTTAGCGCACTAAGACTTTTTTTAAATTTATTACCGTCACTTAAATGTTTTTAATAATTTAGGTATGACTTTAAAGGGGACTGGAGCAGCAGTTACTTGGCTGAGTGTTCCTGTGAAAATCAATTCTAGTTCAGCACAATAAAAGAGCCATGAGCCAGTAGCACCAGTGTGTCCGATTAAGCCGGGGATAAAGAAATAGAATCTTTAAGTAGGTACATTTAATTTGCGATACTGACCAGGGGCAAGGTCGTTGTATTTTTTGAAATAGCGCTCAAAGCTTTGGTGATTGCTATAGCCTACTTCGACGGCAATCTCTTTGACGGTCAAGTTAGATGAAATGAGAAGTTTTTTCCCCTCTTCGATGCGAATCTCATTAATATAATCAGCAATATTTTGAGATTCCATTTCTTTAAATAGCTTAGATAAATAAGGATAGCTAATATTTAATGAATCAGCCACTTGGGAGACGCTGATACCTTCTTTGTAATGGTCATGAATAAACTGCTTAGCTTGATTCACATAGATATTTTCGTTGAGTTTTTCCAGTTTGTTATGCATAGCAATTTGTGTGCAGGTTTTGATAATAATATTTTCGAGCTCGTTGATATTTTCTGTATTTTCTAAGGCGTGATAAACATTAAAATCTAAGATCTCGTTTAAAGTAAACTTTGTTTCAAGCGTTGCGATGAGGATAAAGGTCACTTTAAAGAGTAAATCTAATGAATCTAGTTTCATTAGATGCTCAATAAATTGGTGGGTATGTAGTTCTATTTCTTTAAAATCATTTAAGGACACCGCATTAACAAGCTTATCTTGTATTTTGCTGGCGGAGCTATAGCGAAACGATATTTGTGCCTTATCGCAAGAACACAAAAATTCCTTTGGTGTACCAATGTATTTGTAATATTGAACAGAGCTTAAAGTGTTATTATACGTGTCGGGTACTTGGGTGAGCTGACTAAAGACATCACTTTTCCCGACATACTTACCGATATTAAATGATTCTTGAGAAATGCGGATAACACTTTGGGCTATTGAGGCGATGTTTGCCTTTTCTTCGGCACCGATTAAGATAACAAAATACTGATCCATCAGCAAAGTGAGTCCAGTGCCTAAGTTTTGGATATAAGCATTTAAAACTGAGAGAATATTAAAGGTTGTATCTGCATTAATGGGCATGGCGGCATTTTGCAGTTCGCTGCTGATTAAAAGTAATTGGTAATAGGGTGCGCTGATATTCAGGTGAGAAGACAGCATACGTTCGGAAAAAGCCTGGAACGTTAGGGTGCCATGGATAAAATCTTTGAAAGCATATTGATTAAGTGAATCTTGATAAACATAAGCCTGAGACTGGAAACGTTGGTTTTCGGTCTCTAATCGGTTAAACATGTCTCTAAAAAACTCGATCTCATCGGAATAGTCCTTTTTAGAGGTTGTAATATGCTCTTGTATCTCTTCGTTTAAACTTTTGATGGGTTTATAAATATAGCGGGTAGCAAAGATAGCTAATATAAAACTAATCACCAGCAATAAAAAGATATTAATAATGATAAACCACATTAAATAAGCCATATCTTGACGAAGTGCATCATGAGATACATACAAAGTACCCACCCACCCGTTGTATGGAAGGGCATATTGATAGGTATTGATAGCGGTATTTTCGGGATCATCAATAAAAGTATCCAGGGCAGGGATGGCAAACAGCATTTCTTCTTTATGAGAAGAAATGGCATAAGCTTCACCGGGAAGCATGGTGTACTTATTGATATAAGAAGCCAACTTGTTGACAGATATGTTGGCTAGAATGTATCTGTTCGGAGCTAATTGTACCGCCAGTGTAAGGATGTTTTGAGTAAACGATAAGGGCATAGCTTTTTTAAACATTGGATCAGATTCAATCCTTCGAATCGGCAGACGCTGGAGCTTTAATGAAGGATCTAATTGCTCAATCCACTCGGTATCATAAAAAAGCTGGATATCATTTGTTCCCGTTTTATCAATGAACAGGAAATCTGTCGTTGAATGATAGTAATACATCGAATCAATATAGTCATGTTTTAATTTAAAAGAAACAAGTTCATCCAGTAATAAAAGTACGGAGTCTATATCAGGTCGTATATTTTCAGTGGGATATATTTTGAAAATACGCGAACTATCTAGCTTCAAAAGATCGCTTTCTAAGTTATTCATGACCTGAGCAGTAAAAATACCAAGAGATTTTGATTTAAGCAGATGATAAGAATCTAAGTTAGCTTTTCGGCTTTGTGCATAATTGATAAAAAAAGACGTCATAAAAATAATCATTGGAATAAGAAGCGTTAATAGCAATGTTGTATAAGTTCGCATAAACATTTTCTTAGTTTTTTTTAAGAATGACATGGCGCCTCCTTTAATGCTTTTCCTTTGTTATTAAAATGTACCTAAAAAAGCGCTCGGAGTCAATAAAAAAGAGGGAAATATATATAAAATGATATGTTATGTTATATTTATACCTATTCATAGATGGAATCAGCGTATCAATAGATGCCAAACATAACATTTGAAAGGGAAAGCGCGATGTCAATAAGTCCTTAGAATAAAGCCTTAAAAATCAGAGATTATAAAATGATATAAAATAACACATTTGTACTCTTTAATAATTGTGCTATTTGATACATAATTAAAATCACAAAAACGAAATAAACGAAAAAAGTCACAAAAAAAAAGAAAGGGAGAGTGAATGGATGACAAATACGATATTTTCCATACGTTCAACACGTTCTGTTGAAAGAAAGAAAAAAAGCATATGGTTTTATATAAAAAGAGACATCTTATTATATTTACTATTGGTTCCAGCTCTTATATATTTTACGATCTTTAGATATGGGCCAATGGGCGGGCTTGTAATTGCATTTAAAAATTATAATATGTTTGAAGGTATTTGGGGAAGCGAATGGGTAGGCTTAGAGGTATTTAAAAAGATTTTCCAAGAAGATTTCTTTTGGCTTGCAGTTAAAAATACTGTACTTTTGAATTTGATAGTATTGGCTGTGAAGTTTCCATTATCAATCTTCTTATCCTTATTACTCAATGAGGTAACAAGCAAGACTTTTAAGAAGACAGCACAATCTATATTATATTTGCCTTATTTCGTATCATGGGTAACTATTGCGGGTATTGTTACGAATCTCTTTTCAATGAATAATGGTGCCGTCAATAACATGATTAAAGGAGCAGGCGGGGAGCCCATTCAGTTTTTACTGGAACATGGCTGGTGGATTACTGTCTATGTTTTTGCAAATACGTGGAAAGACGTAGGGTGGGGGACGATCATTTATATGGCAGCTTTATCAGGTGTCGATGAGTCTCTTTATGAAGCCGCTAAAATAGATGGGGCTGGGCGTATTAAATGTATATGGTACATTGCACTCCCAAGTATCAAGTCAACTATGGTAGTTATGTTTATTCTTTCAATCAGCCAGATGATGCATATTGGATTAGATGCACCGTTATTACTTCAAAACAGCAAAGTCATTGAAGTGGGAGAAGTATTAAGTACCTACGTTTATAAAATGGGGCTGCAGCGTGTTCAATACAGCTTTGCAACAGCAGTAGGATTATTCCAGTCCGTCATTAACATTACGTTGTTATTAATGGCCAACGCATTTGCAAAATTATTAGGCGAAGATGGCGTTATTTAGGAGGAGGATGACATGAGAGGAAGGTCAGAAAAAGCTCGATCAAAAAAATTCAAATTAGATGAAGTGCTGTTTAGTGTATATGTTTATATTACGATTGGCTTTGTTGTATTGTTGTGTCTCTATCCGTTTTTAAATGTACTTGCTTATTCGTTAAGTGACAGTTTGGCTATTTTATCTGGAAAGGTAACCTTTTATCCGATCAACTTTCAGACGAGTGCCTATGAAAAAATCATGCAGACGAGTATGATTTTAAATTCTTTAAAGAATTCGGTGTTCATAACAGTAGCAGGAACTCTTTTATCACTGGTTGTCACAACAATGGCAGCCTATGCTTTATCAAAACCGCACTTAAAGGGAAGAGCATTTTTTACATTTTTCATTTTGTTTACCTTGTATTTCGGGGGAGGGATTATTCCCACCTTTATGGTTGTTAAAGGACTTGGCTTAGTTGACAGTTTAGCATCACTGGTACTGCCTGTTATGGTAAGTGCATTTAACTTCATCATTATGAAAGCTTTTTTTCAAAGCTTACCTTCAAGTATCGAAGAGTCGGCCAAAATTGATGGATGTAATGATATTTATTACCTTATTAAGATGGCATTGCCGCTGTCTAAACCCATTATAGCGACTATAGGACTTTTTTATGCAGTGATGTACTGGAATGATTATTTTTCCAGCTTAATGTATATTACCAGTCCTGAGAGGTATCCGCTGCAATTGATGTTAAGACAATTACTATTTACAGAAGCACTCAACCAAATCTCAACAGCAGAAGGTATTGGACAGCAAGTTATGCCTGAATCTATGAAAGCAGCAGCAGTAGTTATAGCAATCATACCGATTATAACGATTTATCCTTGGCTGCAAAAGTATTTCGTCAAAGGCGTTATGCTTGGCTCAGTCAAAGGATAATCGTATAATAAAAATATCTTAATAAAAGGAGAATTATTATGGTAAAAACAAAGAGGATCATCAGTTTGTTAATTATTGCAACATTAACGCTTACTATGTTTGTGGGATGTGGGAATAATAACACAGCAAATACTAACAGCGGAAAAACTTCAAGTACTGACCCAGCAAAGAAACCAGGGGAATTGACAGAAATCTCTGTAATGCTGTTTGATCGTGGCAATATACCAGCAGGACAAGGCACAGTAGATAACAACCAGTGGACCCAATATGTTAATCAAGAAATGGCAAAGCAAGGGGTTAAAGTTAACTTTGTGCTTATTCCAAGAAGTGAAGAAAATACAAAAATACCAGTTATGATGGCATCGGGTACGGCAGCTGACATTATGATGACCTATAACTCAAGTATTGTAGAAAAGTGGTATAACGAAGGTGGTATTAAAGATATTTCGAAAGAATTAGCAGAGCATGGACAGCAAATTGTTGAATATGTTGGTCAAGACGTATTAAGTTATGGTATTGGAGCGGACGGCGGGCAATATGCTATTCCAGCCCGCAGATCTATTACAGCATCCTTCAGTGGGTTTATCCGAAAAGACTGGTTAGACAAATTAGGTTTAAGTGTTCCAAAGAACATAGATGAACTCTTTAACGTACTTATGGCATTTAAACAAAAAGATCCAAGTAACATTGGTCAAGACAGACTCTATCCATTAGCTTATTCAAGAGGTGATACAAAAGGTAATTTATATACATCTTTTATTGAATACGAAGATGAAGCAACCTATAGATCACGAAGCATTTCGTTGCCATCAGGCAGTGAAACAGGTCATGCGTACACATCAGAGACTTTTAGAGGCTACTATGAGTTCTTAAATAAGGCTTACAATAATGGTTTGATGGATCCGGAATTCTTTACAAGTCAATTTGACCAAAAAGAAAAAGAAGGCGTTGTTGCTGGAACAGTTGGCTATTGGGACACAAATGTAGGTGCTAATGTTGACCCGCTGCGTGGAGGACTTCTTCAAAACTTAAGAGCTACTGAACCCAATGCAGATTTTGTAGCAATCCCAGCACTTGCAAATATGTATGACGGCAAACAATATGTAGATGAGTATCCGCCGACAGGAGCATTTGTATTCATACCTAAAACAGCAAAGAATCCCGAGGCATGTATTAAATATTTGAATTTCTTAGCTGGAGAAGGTGGAAAAACCTTATGGTTTGGCTTTGAAGGGAAACACTATGAAGTTGTAGATGGCGTGCCAATGCCAAAAGATGTAGAGCTAAATGCCCAAGAGTTAGATTGGATTAAACATGACACCTTTTTAGTAGGAAACCAAGGGTACTTTAAAACAGAAGAAGATTTTATCAAAGCGGTGTCAAAAACTTTACCGGAATATGAACAATACTTAACTGATTCTTATACACTTGCACTTACTGGTACACGTTTAACAGCTACAACTTATAAGTCTCCTACAGAAATAGAACAATCTGGTAATCTTGATAAAGTTAATGAAGACTACAAAGTTAAGTTAATAACAGCAAAACCAGAAGCATTTGATGCGCTTTATAAACAATACATTTCAGAGCTTGAAAAATATGATATTGCTAAAATTATTGAAGAACGCTATGAGCATTTCAGCAAATCAGCAAAATAGAAAATAATTCTTAGCTATTCCAGGAGGAAGAAATATGATTAATGTAGCGATTATCGGAACCGGTAATATTGCACCATCACATATCGAAGGGTATGCTGCATTCAAAGACCGATGCAAAATTGCAGCACTGGTTGATATCTATCCAGAGAAGGCACAGGCTATTAAGGAAAAGTATCATTTGGATGCAGATGTATATGACAGCCATGAAAAACTATTTGAACGGGATGATATCCATTTGATTAGCATATGTACACCACCCTATACCCATGCGCAGATTTCTATAGATTGTATGAACCATGGACTGGATGTGCTTTGTGAAAAACCAATGGCAGCGTCCTTAGCAGAATGTGATGCTATGATTGATGCAAGAGATAAGACGGGGCAGCGTTTATCTATTATTTCGCAGAATCGCTTTCGATCCCCTATTATGAAATTAAAGAATTTACTAGATCAAAAGGTTGCCGGCAGGGTACTTCATGCACAAGTAGATTCAGTGTGGTGGAGAGGGCATTCCTATTATGATTTATGGTGGCGCGGAACTTGGGAAAAAGAAGGCGGCGGATGCACCTTAAATCATGCTGTGCATCATATCGATATGCTTAATTGGATGAAAGGCCTGCCGGTTGAGATTACAGCCATCGTTAACAATTTAAATCATGATAATGCGGAGGTAGAAGATTTTTCAGTAGCTATTTCTAAGTACGAAGATGGCTCTATGTCCACAATGATGAGTTCTTTGGTACATCATGGCGAAGAACAGCAATTTATCTTCCAATGTGAACAGGCTAAAATCTGTGCACCGTGGAGTGTTGCGGCATTTAAATCAAGACCTAATGGATTTGGGGAACCTTACCCAGAAAAACAAAAAGAAATTGAAGATTACTATCGGACATTAGAAGATTTAGAGTATGAAGGGCATGCAGGGCAGATTGACAATGTGATAAGGTCCATAGAAAATGGGCATAAAAACTTCTTAGTGCAGGCAGAAGACGGCCGTCGTACATTAGAATATATTACAGCAGTTTATAAATCAGGCTTTTCAAGTCAAAAGGTATGCCTTCCCTTAGAAAAAGATGATCCATTTTATACTGTTGAAGGCATTCAGGCAAATGTAGAGAAGTTTTATGAAAAAACAGGTTCGGTAGAAAATTTCGACCCGGAATTTATCACCACAGGCAATGATTATTCCAAGTATAATTATGATAAATAAAATGGACGCTCAGAAAGGAGAGACTATGGATAAGAAAGATGGCATGAATTATGCCCCAAAAGGAAAACCCAGGCCAGTTGTAGCTGAGGGGGAGTTCACTTTTTCGGCAGCGTTTCTAAAACATGGACATATTTATGGTATGACTAATGGGCTTCTTGAAGCTGGAGCTACGTTGAAATACGTTTATGATGATGATCAAGTGCTTGTAGATCACTTTTTAAAACAATATCCCCAAGCTAAACAGGCTGTGAGTTTTGAAGAAATTCTTAATGATCAGGATACAAAACTGGTTGCCGCAGCAGCAATCACTTCGGAACGTGCTGATGTAGGTTTTCAAGTGATGAAGCATGGCAAAGATTATTTTACAGATAAAGCCCCTTTTACAACGCTTGAGCAGATTGAAACAGCAAAAAAACTTATTGAAGAGACCAAGATGAAATACATGGTATACTATAGTGAATATCTTCATGTAGAGAGTGCGGTATTTGCCAAACAACTCATTGAAGAAGGGGCAATAGGAGAAGTTGTTCAAGTTTTAGGCCTAGGACCTCACAGACTTAGTGCGCCAAGTCGTCCGCAGTGGTTTTTTGAAAAAGAAAAGTATGGCGGGATTTTATGTGATATTGGAAGCCATCAAATTTATCAGTTTCTCATTTTTGCAGATGTCAACCAGGCAAAAGTAGTTAAGAGCCAAATCGGCAATTTCAATAATCCCCAGTATCCAGAGCTGGATGATTTTGGCGATGCAACATTGGTATCAGATCAAGGAAGCACCATGTATTTTAGAGTAGACTGGTTCACACCAGATGGTCTGTCTACGTGGGGTGACGGACGTACCATTATTCTCGGTACAGAAGGCTATATTGAACTTAGAAAATATACGGATTTGGCGAGGGATCAAAGAGGCAATAACGTTTATCTCGCAAACAAAGAGACTGAGAAGTACATGAATGTTGAAGGGAAAGTAGGGTATCCTTTCTTCGGAGAATTCATACTAGACTGTATCAACCGTACTGAAAATGCCATGACGCAACATCAAGCGCTTCTGGCGGCGGAGCTATCAGTAAAGGCTCAGTTGCAGGCGGATGTTATTAAAGGTTAGGAGGCATATATGAAACGCTCAGTAATTAATAAAGCCATAGATGAGGCGATAGCCTTAATGAAGGAAAAACAATTCCCCTTGCCACCATTTGCTTATTGGACTCAGGATGAATGGGAAAAAGCGGGAGATGAGTATCAAGAGATCAAGGATAATATGTTAGGCTGGGATGTTACTGATTTTGGGAGTGGTGATTTTTCTAAAACGGGATTAACTGTGTTTACATTCAGAAATGGAAATACTCACAATAAAGAAAAATACCCCAAAAATTATGCAGAAAAGCTGCTTCTTGTCAGTGATGGTCAGGTACTGCCTTATCATTTCCACTGGAGTAAAATGGAAGATATCATTCATCGTGGTGGCGGAGACCTTTTGATTACATTATATAATGCTGCAGAAGACGGTCAATTTGCAGATACAGATGTTGAGGTGAGTATGGATGGCAGAAAAGTAGTTGTTAAAGCAGGTACGACGCTTGTTATAAAGCCGGGAGAGAGTATTACCTTAAAGCCAGGCCAATACCACTCGTGGCAAGGTGTGCCAGGGACTGGTCCTGTCATTCTCTTTGAAGTATCGACAACCAATGATGACTTTATAGATAATAGATTCTATGAAGCGGGTGAAAGATTGCCGCAAGTGGATGAAGACGAACCAATACGGCACTTCATGTTTACAGACTATCGGTAGCATTTAATAAGCAACGCGATATATTTTATAATGATTTATTTTTAGAAATCCTCCTGATGGAGGATTTCTTTTAAGTTATTAGGTTTGAATCCCCTTGATCAGCAACTGGATATGCGCCATTGTCTGCTCTTTTAAATCAAAGTCAGGATAGCGAACACACCATTCATAGCTGACACCCCGTATCGCCATTACAAAATGTCGGGCAAGCTCCTCTGACGGCAATGAAGATTTAAGCTCTCCACGCCGAATACCTTTTTCCAACACGCCATGAAACAACGTATAAAGCTCTCTGCCGTAACCTTTTACCGCTTCGGTATCTACGGATCTCGCCAGCAGCATTTGGTAAACCTTTTTCATATTTTCATAGCCGATAGTATTTAAAAGCGTTTCAGTTATTTTTTGAGTTAGCCTAAGGAGTACCTCTGAAGTGTGAATATCATCAGGCAGCATTTCCAAAAAGGTTTTATAATCCGTATCGGCTCGAGATGCATAGTCAGCAATCAAAGTAGCGATCAGCGCATCCTTAGATTCGAAGTGTACATAAAAAGCACCCTTGGTAATACCGGCCTCATCGGTGATGTCCTCTACGTTAACATCGGAGAAATTGCGTTCTGTAAATAACCTTTCCGCAATTTCATACAGCTTCTTTTTAGTTTCAGCTCCTTGGGCTTTCCTCTTGTCGAGTTTTTTCTCTCTCATATTTCCGCTCCTATATTGAACTTTTTGAAAAAATAAAATATAATAAACTTAGTTAGTAAACTGATTCACTAAACTTATTCGCTAAACTTAATTACTCATTTGGAGTATAACACCTGTCGCTTTCAAATTCAAGTAGTCAAGCTGAATGAGTTACACTTCTTGGAATTCTGTCTGACAAAGTATGGTGTGCAATTTGTAGATTCAATAGGAGTTTTTATGATATGAGATGGAGGGACGAGTATGAGAAAAAATAAAACAAAGCAAAGGCTCGGGGCTATGGTGCTGTCTATCATCATGGTTGTGGGTATGCTTCCTGCCTCGGCGATGGCTGAAACAGGCACATTCCCCATTGGCCCAAGTGGTGAGATTACCGCTTTTGAGGCGTTGGAGGCGGACATTGCAATGCGGAGCGTGCCCCTTGGTACATCCGAAAGGCATTTGGAGCTGCCGGACGCCCTGACGGTGACCATACGGCTTGCAGCTTTAAAGGAAGAACTGACGCTTGATTACGGAGAAGCTGATACGGTAACTGGGTCAGTGATTGGCATCGATGAAATAGATGATGCCAAGACTCCCGAAGAAGCTGAGCCAACGGAGAGAACCGTGGACAGCGCGGATGAAATGACCGTTCCTCTGCCTGTGACATGGGCTTCATCACCTGAATACGACGGCGAAGCGGCGGGTACATATATTTTTACACCCAAACTGCCAGAGGGACTTACCCTCGGTGATAAGATAGAAATACCCAAGATTACGGTGAGGGTAGGTGCGCTTATTACAGGTATGGTGACGGCCTTTGATGCGCTGCCTGACGCTATCCGCTGGCAGAACACCACCGTACCGGAGTTTCCGAAAATGGTAGGCGGTACCGTGGAGGGGAAGGTTGTTCAAATCCCGGTGACATGGGAGGCCGACCACGATTATGATTCAGAATATCCGAAGCGGGGCTTGTATGTGTTCAGCGCTGTTTTGGGCGAGGGCTACGGGGTTGCGGACGGCGTGGAGTGTCCCCGCATGACAGTGTATATTCCCCAGTCAGTCGGCAAAAAAATGACTCTTATGGCGCTCATAGCGGGAGGGGGCACAGCGGACAGCCCGGTGGAAATCACCACTGCGACCCAGCTTGCCGAAATCGCCATACTGGTTAATGCGCGCGTAAAAGGGCTTGAGCTGTTTTTGTTCAACAATGAGGACGCAAAGGTCAGCCTAAAGCTGATGAATGACATTGATCTTTCAGCCTATTCCAGTGGTGAAGGCTGGATACCCATCGGCGTGTATGATTCAGCTGCGTCTCAGGATCGTTTCTTCATGGGTGAGTTTAACGGCAACAACCATAGCATTACGGGGCTGCATATCAACCGGGACAAAAACAAGCAGGGATTCTTTGGCGGTATCGGTGCTGGTGGTATTGTAAAGAATCTTGGCGTTGTGAATGCCAACATTACTGGATTAGGCAGTGTTGGTAGCGTGGCGGGTGTGGTTGAGGGCGCAGTGGAAAACTGCTACAGCATCGGCGGTATTACTAGTGGAGACATTTATATTGGCGGCATAGTGGGTCTTATTGAGGAAAACGGCGCGGTGAAAAAGTGCTACAGCACCGGTGCTGTTAGCGGCGGCTCGTATATCGGCGGCGTGGCAGGCAAGGTGGAGAATATGGGTGCGGTGGAAAACTGCGCCGCACTGAATGCCTCTGTCACCGGCAGAGATAATATCGGGCGAGTGGCTGGGAGTGTTAGTGTTGGAGGCATTCTTTCGGGAAACATCGCCTTTGGCGGCATGACGACAACTGAGGAGGGCAGGGAAAAAGAACTTATTATGGGGGAGGATAAGGTGGACGGCCCATCCAAAACCGCTGCCCAAATTAAGACTGTCGGGTTTTTTGAAGCGTTATTTGGCAATGACCCAGCGTGGACATACGGAGAAGGCAAGCTGCCCGGCTTTGGCGTGGCAGTTGCTCTGCCCCCTCATATTGTGGACGGCAGCGACCCGAACTTCCGAGGGGCAGGTACAAGCGGCAACCCTTACCAGATATCTTCTGCCGCAGACCTTGCCAAGCTGGCGGAACTGGTGAATGCGGGAAATACAAGCTATAATACCGCACATTACAAGCTAATGAACAACCTTGACCTTGCAGGCTATGCCAGTGCGGATAGTGGCAATGGCTGGACGCCTATCGGAAACTTGTCCTATACGTTTAGGGGAAACTTTGACGGCGGCAACCACAAGATAACTAATCTGACCATCAGTCGTAGCAGCTCGGATTTGCAGGGGCTGTTTGGCTATATCAGCGGTGGCACGGTGCAAAACCTCGGTGTGGAGAACGGTCATATTGTCGGCAGGAACCTGGTCGGCGGCGTGGTAGGGTATGTTGTTTGGGGCGGTACGGTGCAAAACTGTTACAGCAGCGGAAATATCAGCGGCACAGGCAACCATGTCGGAGGTCTGGTGGGGGTTGTCGAAGGTACGGTGCAAAATTGCTACAATAGCGGAAATATCAGCAGTACGGGCAACTATGTCGGAGGTCTGGCGGGGATTGTCTACGGTACGGTACAAAACTGCTACAGCAGCGGAAATGTCAGCAGCACAGGCAACTATGTCGGAGGTCTAGCAGGGACTGTCTACGGTACGGTGCAAAACTACTACAGCAGCGGAAATGTCAGCAGCACAGGAGACTATGTCGGAGGCCTGGCGGGGTATGTTGACGGTACGGTGCAAAACTGCTACAGCACTGGCAGTACCAGCGGCACAAACGGTGTCGGTGGTCTGGTAGGGAGTATCGTGCTTAGTATGAGTAGGGTGGAAAACTGTGCCGCGCTGAACCCAGATGTAAATGGTGGTATCTCTGTGGGTCGCATGGTAGGGCATAATTACGGCAGTGTTTTGGGAAGCATCGCCTTTGACGGCATGCTGGTAGAGGGCGTTGGAGGCTACGCCGGTGTACTCAAAACAGCAGCCGAAATTAATGCTACGGGCTTTTGGACGACTGCCACCGGTTTTACAGCAGATTGGGATACCACCGTATGGTCTATAGAAGCTGGCAAGCTGCCCATCCTTAAGGGCATTGCAGGGCAGGACGCCTCCATGCCGTCACATCTGCTGGTGGCGGGGATAATGCCTTTTGAGGGGGCGGGCACAAGCGAGAGCGACCCTTATCGTATCAAAACTGCCGCAGATCTCGCCAAGCTGGGGGAACTGGTAAATGCAGGGGACAGCTTTTCCAGCAAGTATTTCGAGCTGCAAAACGACCTTGATCTTTCCGCCTACGGCAGCAGCTATGACAGCGGCAGAGGTTGGGTGTCCATCGGGAGTGAATCCAGACCTTTTCAGGGTATTTTCGATGGCGGTGGCTATCAAATCACTGGGCTGTTTATCAATCGAGATGCAGATTATCAGGGCATTTTTGGGTATGTTGCAGAAGGTGGTATCATAAAAAATCTTGGCGTGGCAAATGTCAATATCAAAGGAAAAAGCAACATCGGGGCAGTGGCGGGTTATGTGAGTGGCACCGGCACAAAGGTGGAAAGCTGCTACAGTACCGGCAGTATCAGTGGCACAAACTATGTCGGCGGTCTGGTGGGCACTGCTGACTTGAGCGGTGTGGTACAAAACTGCTACAGCACCAGCAGTATCAGCGGCACAAGCAATATTGGCGGCGTGGCGGGATATGTAGGTGCCTTGAGTATAGTACAAAACTGCTACAGCAGTGGAAATGTCAGTGGCACAAGTGCTATCGGCGGTGTAGCGGGAAGCGTTGATTGGAACGGTGCTGTAAAAAATTGTGCGGCGCTGAACCCTACAGTCTGTAGCGCAAGTGAGGTCGGACGCGTGGCAGGAGATAATATGGGCACACTGATAAGCAACTACGCCTTTAGCCATATTCCTGGTACATGGGCCAATAAGGGTCTAAATGCAATAGACGGTGCGGATGTGACCTCTCAAACCCTGTTTGGTGCAAACTTCTGGACGATGTCAACTTACTGGGATACTGCTGCATGGGACGGCATGGTCTGGATGTGTGTAGGTGATAAGCTGCCCATACTGTTTGTTGGAATGGCGGGGCAATCCGGCTATCCTGGGCTGCACCTGCTGTTTGAACGCAACCTTGCCAATGCCACCGTTACGCCCAGCACAGCAAGCTTTATCTATAACGGCAGTCAGCAAATGCCGGACTTGACGGTCGCTTTTGATAGAACAATCCTTGTCAAGGATAGGGATTATACCATTGCAACCACCAGTACCGATGCAGCTGGTACAAGTGCTGGAACAAATGCCGGAGAGGTGACGCTGACCCTTACTGGCATTGGCAGCTTTACCGGTACCAAAAACTTCACCTACACCATTGAGCAGGCCAAGGTGGAGGGCATTACCACCACTGTGAGTAATGTCAGCAAAACTGCCTATGAGGTGCGGAATGCTACAGTTCCACAGGCTGTTGTGGATGCGGCGGATCTTCCGTCAAGTGTGAGCGTTACCGCTGAAAGTGGCGCAGCGACCCTGCCCATCACATGGGAAACCGCCACCGCCTATAACGCCCAGGGTACTGTATATGCAGTGACCGGCAGGCTCACAGGTAATGGCAATGTTAATGCAAACGACATAACCATGAGCGTAAACGTAACTGTTACCCCGGTTACGGCGGTGAACCCTACCTTTGAAGATACGCTGGCAGTCTTAAATAGCGACAACTCCGCTACAGCAGCCAAATTGGGAAGCAGCATCCTGCCCGAGAGCGGCAGTGTTACCGTTCAGGGGCAAAGCGTTGCCTATACCATCAACTGGAATGGCGGTCAAATGCTGGATAGAACTGCAGTAGGCAATGAACAAACCTTTACAGGCACCATCAGTTATACGGCTCCTCCGGCGTGGCTGACTTTGCCGGGAGACCTTTGGGTCAGCCGCAAGGTAACGGTTACTGCAAGTTCGCATGATGGTGGTGGCGGTAGTGGTGGATACACACCTTCCGCCCCAGCTGTAATCACCGCAACACCTGAAAAGGAACCGAGCCAGCCTGTGACGGTATCGGCTTCTATTACGGCAACAGCCGAAACAAGCGGCGCAGCAAGTGCGGCAATTTCGGATCAAATCATTACCGATGCCATTGCCAAAGCCCAGGCCGATGGAAAAGCGCAAGGCAAAATCGCCAATGGTATTTCGGTGGAGCTGAATATCACCCTCCCCAAGGGTGCAACCTCCTTGTCAGTAATACTGAGCCAAAATGCTCTGAAAAGCCTTGTCAGCGCAGGGGTAACCTATTTTAGCATCAACGGCTCTCTCATTACCATTACCTTTGACAAAAGGGCGCTGGCGGAAATCCAGAAGCAGAGTACTGGGAATATCAAGATAACCGTTGTCCCGAACACGAATCTATCCGATTCTGCTAAGAAGATGATCGGCACACGGCCGGTGTATGACATAACTGTGGGCTATGATTCGGGCAAAAGGGGTATCAGCTTCGGTAGTGGTACGGCTACGGTTTCCATTCCGTACACCCTGGGCAAAAATGAAGCCGTGGGGGGACTGTATGGGGTTTATGTGGACGAAAAGGGTAACCCTTCCCGCATAGCTGGTTCCGCTTATGATGTGAACAACAAGAGCATTATTTTCACTACCACACATTTTTCACTGTACGGCATCGGCTACACCCCACTATCAGCGAAGTTTGCAGATATTTCTTCTCATTGGGGCAGAGAATCCATCGAATATGTGGTAGGGCGTGGGCTGCTTTTTGGCACCACGGAAACCACATTTTCACCTAACGCTGCTACAACCCGGGGAATGCTGGTAGAGGCTCTTGGCAGACTGGCTGGGGTAGATGCGAAAGTCTATACTGCCAATAGCTTCACCGATGTGAAAATCGGCAGTGCTTATCAGCCCTACATTGAATGGGCGTACAGCAATGGCATCATACAAGGTATGGGAAACCAGGAGTTTGCGCCTGATCGGTCTATCACCCGTGAAGAAATTGCGGTCATCTTTACAAACTATGCCAAAGCCACCGGCTACACCTTGCCGATTACCCGTAGTGCTGCCACTTACGCAGATGCGTCCAGCATCGGCAGCATTTACAAAACGGCGGTAAGAGCCATGCAACAGGCGGGTATCATGATGGGCGGCAGCGATAATACGTTTAGCCCTAAAGCCAGTGCCACCCGCGCCGAAGTTTCTTCCATGCTGGAGCGATATGTCAAGATGACCATGGATCCCGCCACAGCCCAAGGCTGGGTGCTAAGCGATGCCGGACAGCAATTTTACTACAAGGATGGCAAGAGCCTCACTGGTATACAGACCATAGGCGGTGTGACGTATTTCTTTAACACCGATGGTACGCTAAAAACCGGCTGGGTTCAGGGGGATGACGGAAATTGGCGCTTCTACTCCGGCAACAACAAAACTTATTATTTCAGCAAGGATGGCATCATGGCTGCCGGAAAGTGGCTGCAGATTGACGGTAAATGGTATTACTTCAATGCTGACGGTACCCTTGCCAAGAACACCAAAATCAATGAGTACGAGGTCGATGGAAACGGCGTGAGAAAAACCAAGTAATGATCAGAAAAGAGTAGACTAAAGAAAGCCTTAGTGTTAGCGCACTGAGGCTTTTTTAAAATTGTGATTTAAATCATAGTTTATAAAAAGGGGAAATGGTAAAGTATATATAGAAAGATAGGAGGGTATTAATATGGCAAAAAAATTAACGGATAAAGTGACATGGGTTGGCAAGGTGGATTGGGAATTAAAAAACTTTCATGGGAATGAATATTCTACATTTAAAGGTTCATCTTATAATTCCTACCTTATATATGATGAAAAGACAGTACTTATTGATACAGTATGGCAGCCTTTTGACAAAGAGTTTGTGGCACGATTGAAACAGGGGGTTGACCTTGAAAAAATTGATTATATTATTGCAAATCATGCAGAGATAGATCACAGTGGGGCACTGCCCGAGCTATTAAGAGAAATTCCAGATACGCCTATTTATTGTACAGCTAAAGGTGCTCAGATATTAAAAGGGCATTACCACGAGGATTGGAACTTTGTAACGGTAAAAACCGGTGATACACTGGATATAGGAGAAAATAAACTTATCTTTGTTGAAGCCCCTATGCTGCACTGGCCGGACAGTATGTTTACCTATATGACGGGAGAAAATATTCTATTTAGCAATGATGCTTTTGGTCAGCATTATGCGACAGAATCTCTTTACAATGATACAGTAGATCATGCAGAACTTTATCAAGAAGCATTAAAATACTATGCGAATATACTCACACCTTTTAGTGGCTTAGTAAAAAGAAAGATAGATGAGGTGCTTAAGCTGAATCTGCCGGTGGATATGATTTGTCCGAGTCATGGTGTGATCTGGAAGGAGCAGCCTATCCAGATTGTAGAGCAGTATTTAAAATGGGCAGATGATTATCAGGAAAATCAAATTACTATTATTTATGATACGATGTGGCAAGCGACAAGAAAAATGGCAGACCATATTGCAGAAGGCATAAGACTGGAAGATCCAAATATTACAGTTAAAATTTATAATCTTTCTAAAGAAGATAAAAATGACGTGGTCACAGAGATATTCCGTTCAAAGGCTATATTGATTGGCTCATCTACTATTAATAATGGTTATTTGCATTCTCTTGGCGGTTTGTTAGAAATGGTAAAAGGATTGAAATTTAAAAAGAAAAAAGCAGCTGCCTTTGGCAGTTATGGCTGGAGTGGTGAGGCTGTAAAACAGCTGACAGAAGGCTTGCAAAAATCGGGACTGGAAGTGGTAAACTCAGGACATCGTGCTTTATGGGTGCCTGACGCAGAAGCCTTAGCGGAGTGTGTTAACTATGGCAGGGCATTTGTAAAACAACTATAAGTAAGATAGGATTATTATACCAAATGTACTACAAGTTTTAGTTGATACGTTTAATATTAGACCTATTAGTACCTCTGAGGAAGATTTAAAACAATGTCTTATTTAATATGATTATAAAAAAACGTTGGTGTGATTACTCATACCAACGTTTTAACGATTATGACTTAATAAGCACTTCTAACTCTTCGGCTAATTTCTTTGCAAGCTCAAAATCAGTATCTTTTAAAGCCAAGGCGATTTTTGTTTCAATCGCTTTTTTCTTTTGTTCAACTTCTAAATAGTCTTTATCAAAATGGCTGGCATAAGTCATCTTTCTAAATTTGCGCATACTCATTTTTCTAACCGTCTTATTTTCAATGATTAAAACATAATCCATACAGTTTATGATAGAGTAATAATCATGAGAAATCATGAGGATCGCACCATTATAGGTTGCTATGGCCTTTTCAAGTGCTATTTGTGAATAGGTGTCTAAATGACTTGTTGGTTCATCTAGCAGCAGCAGATTTGCGCCACTTGCAGCAACTTTAGCCAGTTGGAGTATATTTTTTTCTCCGCCAGATAAAGAGTCTATTTTTTGATGAAGGGCTTCTTCGTCAAAACCATAATCCAAAAGATAGGCGCTAGTCTCCGCAGAAGTTTTAAAGCCTGCCTCTAAAAACTCTTCAAGTATTGTATGAGACTCATTAAGAACCTCGCCTTGGAGCTGAGATAAATAAGCGACATTGGCATCGGGGTTTATTGCAATCGCAGGACAATCATTTTGAAAGATATCTCGAAGCATTGTTGTTTTTCCGGTGCCGTTTGCACCAATAAGAGCTACTTTGTCGGTAGATTTCATTTCAAAATTAACATTTTCTAGAAGGATTTCATCAAACTTAGCACTGTAATCATTTACCTTTAAGATAGTGGTCTCTTCGAGTTCCTTATCGGTCGTGAAATGGATATCGGGTTGTTTAATAGCCACAAACGGGGCTTTGATTCTACGGGCTTCTAATCTTTCTTGAATTTTAACTCTAGCTTTGAGAGATTTTCCATTAGCAGCTTCTGCATTACTCGTTGCAATGGCTCTTAGTTTATTGATTAAGATTTCATTTCTCTCAATTTCGGCAGTATCTTTAGCCGCGAGTTCTTGCAGCTCGATTTTAGTTTGAAGTAATGTAAAGTTGTAATCAATATAGCTTCCGTCAAACTCTTGGAGCTCCATATTTTCAAGGTGTAGAATTTTGTTAAAACAATGATTTAAGAGATATCTATTATGTGTAATAACTAACAGCATTTCTTTGTGAGCATTAATGAGATCTTTAAGGGCATTAAGATTTTCAAAGTCTAAAAATACATCGGGTTCATCCATGATCAAGAGATCTGGCCGAGTAAGCATTTCTTTAATGACTTGAACGAGTTTAAATTCTCCGCCACTAAGTTCTGATATCATGAGGTCTTTATGCTTACTTAGATTTGCTAGACTCAGTTTCTTATTAATAGTG
This sequence comes from Cellulosilyticum sp. I15G10I2, assembly GCF_900095725.1. Taxonomy (NCBI): domain Bacteria; kingdom Bacillati; phylum Bacillota; class Clostridia; order Lachnospirales; family Cellulosilyticaceae; genus Cellulosilyticum; species Cellulosilyticum sp. I15G10I2. The sequence continues at coordinate 80,745 of NZ_FMMP01000007.1, read as the reverse complement.
CTTTCAAAATCATCCCCGCCTATTGCTTCAAAGGCGTCTAAAGCTTGTTGGTACTTTGCGAGGAGAGGCTCCATGTCTTGTGATGTTTCCATCTCAGTACAAATAGAAGTTATTTCATTTTGCAGTTTAATAAATGCTTCCGCTATATATTCAAAGACGGTAGTCTCTTTTGTTTTATCAAGCCCAGAGAATTGACTTACATACCCAATTCTACAATTTGGATCCATCTCTATATTACCATTAAACATATATCTTTCTGGATCCATAATGATATCTATGAGTGTAGTTTTTCCACTGCCGCTTGTTCCTATAAAAGCACAATGTTGACCCTCTTCTAATGTAAATGAAATCTCATTATATAGATCTTTTTGCGGAAATGAGTAGGACAAGTTATCAACTTTTATCATATTATTCCTTTCTTATGCCTCTTCGTAAGAGACTGTAATCACTTAAAAAAGAGCCTATAGTCACTTTTTAAGCAACATAAAAATAAGCTCTTTAATATATTTAGTACGTTATTCTTTTTAGGTTTACCGCTCATAGCATAACACTTTTTACGACTGATTTCAATCATTTATGCAGCTTTTACAATATAATCCAGTTGATTTATGAGCTTTAATGGGCGATGCACTAGATAATGCCATTGAAGCTAATTTAAAAGTTGCAGATGAATCGCTAAGGGTCATTGGCCTATAGATTAAACCTGGAGAGTAGTGTTCATTTTTTTTACATATGCAGTAGGTGTCATTCCGGTATGTTTCTTAAAAAACTGGCTAAAGTACTGGGGATTATTTCCACAGCCTATTTCATTTGCGATACTGTACATTTTATTGGATCCCTTTTGAAGTAATTGTTGTTTGGCGCGTTCTATACGTATTTTATTTAAGTAATTGGAAAATTTGAGACCTGTTTCCTTTACGAATTGCTTGCTGACATAATCAACATTCATAAACAGGTAATTATCAACAATCCATTTTAAGGATAAATCCGGATTGGACAAGTTTTCCTCCACACATTGAATAGTTTTTTGTATGAAATCTTTATAGTGATGAACTGCAATGTCTTTTGGGAAAAAGGCATCTAACTCTTGATAAAAATAATCTTTAAGTTTAGATGGGATGGTGCAGCTGTTCATCTTGACTAAAAATTCCGTCACCTGACTGGCGCTAGCTAAAGGGCTTTGAAACAGAAAGCTTGAAATCATGGTTTTTAGGAATTCGATATCTTCAATAGGATTTAGCAGCTTTTCAGTTTCAAGACTGCCTAGCTGATGCTTATGTAGATCTCCGGAGGTAAGATTTTCGGCTATGGAATTAACGGAATGAAGCAAGGCATTGTAGTTGTAAGTTGGAATCATTTGAAAGCGGTTAAGTGTATAGATAGTATCATATCTGGCTATTTTAGGAAGTAAGTCAGAAAGCAGCGCCCGTAAATTAGGATAAGTTATTTGTTCAGCAACCAGTGCTGTTACATTGTTTTTTTGCCACGACAAAATAAAGTTATTTAACTCATCATAGTTTTTTTGAAAGTCTTCAAAAAATAACGATAGTGTGTTTTTTACATAAACGGGGGAAAGGCAGATGCCGGGTGTGCAGCGCGTTTCAAATGCATACAAATCCTTCAAAAAGTCCAAAAGATCTTTTTCTTCTAAGTAAAAAACATGGAATAAATGATATGGTGTATTGGAAAAATCCAAAAACTTCTCATAAGCTGTAATGAGTGAATCTAACATATCTGGTGTGGCTAAGCATTCTGTTACAGTGTTGCGTAATACATTTTTTTTGAAATTATACAAAAGTGAATCCTGCTGCTCCTTAAGGGCGCGTTTTTGATAGCATTTGTCCTTGACCTCGCTTATAACACTAATAATATCTTTTTCATTACAAGGTTTTAATAAGTAGTGCTGTACACCATTTCGCATAGCTTGTGCTGCAAAGTTAAATTCACCATATCCAGATAGTATGATAAACTCAATATCCGAATTAACAGCTTTAGCTTTTTCTATTAATTCGAGTCCCATTATTCCCGGCATCTTTATATCGGTCATCACAATGTCCGGGTTCTCATCTTGAATCATATCATAGGCTTCTAGCCCGTCTTTACATACTCCAACAACATGAATACCTATGCTTTTCCAATCAATTAAGTTTTTAATGGTTTCACGAATGACTTTTTCATCATCCACAATAATTAGTTTGAGCATCTTTATTCTCCTTTTGATTTAAGACTGAAAGGTATCTTTTGGAATACGGATTTCGGCAACAGCAAAATCGTCTTCGTTGTAAAGCAGTAAACCGTACTCTTCGCCCAAAGTCAGCTTTAAGCGTTTATCAATATTCGTAAGACCTATGCCGAATCCGCGAGATACTATCTCCTCCTCACTTAATTTCTCCAGCAATTGATCTTCGAATTGGGAGTTTGTATTTTTGATATAAATAGATAGATGTGATGTATGTATCATAGAATCAATGATAATGCTGCACGTATCAATGGACTCTTCAACAGCATAATTAATTGCATTTTCAACTAAGGGTTGTATAACGAGTCTAGGAATAATTATTGCATACAGGTCTGAACTGATATTTATTTCGTAATTGAATCGTTCCTCATAACGTAGTTTTTGAATGGTCAAGTAAGATTCAACCAGAAGGAGTTCCTGTTCTAAAGTATAGTATTTCTGTTTGTTGTCCAGAGTCATTCTTAAGACCTTACCGAGGGACTCTACCATTTGAGAAATTTTTTGTTCTCCTATACCTTTAGCACGCCAGTTGATCGACTCAAGGGTATTATATAGGAAATGAGGATTGATTTGAGCCTCTAAAGCTTTTATTTGGGCATCGCGCCGGAGTATTTTATTGGTGTAGTGTACCTGAATCAGTTCGTTAATCTCAGATGCCATGCTATCAAACTGTCGATGCAGTATGCCGATTTCATCATGTCTGCCGGTATAGTCATATTCAAATTGAGAGGTATAGGCTTCGTTACCTCTGAAATGCTGCATTTTATAGACCAAATTATCTACGTGAATCGTTGTTGAACGTATAAATATTTTAGAACTCAAAATAGAAATAATCATAAACAGAGCAATGAGTGCAGCGGCATAAAGATAAGAGGCACGGATAGATTTTGAAATGTGGTGATAGTCTATGAGGCATATGTAATCCCATCCATACTTTGAGAGGGTCCCTTTCACAACAAAGTACTCAGAATCCTTAAGTTTCAATACATCATACTCTGAAGTCAGCTGAGACTGTAATAGCTGAGCCTCTTCTTTAGATATATTTTGAGTGCTGTAAAGAGGTGTGGTACCGTCAAATAGAATATATGAGCAATTGGTATAGGAGTTTGCAAAATTGGTTGACTCCTTTACAATTTTATCCAGATCTATGGCGATAAACATGACACCTAGGTTTTCTAAAGTAAAATCTTTAGTTTGTCGTATCGATCGTGCTAAAATCAAACCATACTCATCGAAATACCTGGTTACAAAAATCGGCGCACCGTCTTCCGAAAGAGCCTCTTGAAAAATTTTTTTACGAAGATCTAACGGTATGGTTCCACGCGGGGGTGCGTAGGAATGGAGACTAATTACTGCTGTGTGAAGGCTTACGTAGGAAATGGTATCCGTTTGGTATTGGGCCAAAAGATTCTGTAAAGAGAGATACAGAGATTCATAGGCCTGAGCTTTAGCTGCGGCACTTGTTGAGTTTTTCAGTAGTGTCATATCCCGTTGTATCGTGTCATTGGACAAAAGAATACTTGAAAAGTTGATGACTTCTTCTAACTTGCTGTTAAGCTTATCGCTGGAGTAATAGAGGGTATCAGCAGTTTGCTGATACAAAAGCTGTCTATTCGTTTCGACGATATGAGATAAGGTTAGAGAAGTTACTAAGATGAATAAAAATGAATTAAAGACAAGAATGATTAAAAAGATCTTATGCTTTAGCGGTAAGTTTAGTAAAAAAGTCTTCAAATGTTTCATAGGCTTCTCCAAATATAGACAAAACACATTAATATAAGATGGTTGTTGATAAAATATATAGTAGAATAGTATAATTATAGTTGAAACTTTTCATTGTGGCAAGAGTAGAGGTGTGTTAAAGGGATAATGGAGGGAATAACCAGTGATAAAAAAGCGATTACCGGAGTGGATTTTAGTTATTGCTATATTAGGTGCGACAGTCATTATTATTAATAATTTATGGTTTATTCAAAGAGATATTATTCCTGCCAAAAAGACCGATAAAGCAGTTGAAATCAGTATTGCTTGGTGGGGGAGTCAGATTCGCAATGAAAGAACACAGGCTGTATTAGACATGTATGAAAAGAATAATCCAGAAATATCTTTTCAAAAGACTATTGGGGAAAAGCAAGATTACTGGAATTTGTTGAGTTTGGCAGCGGCCGGACATCAATTACCGGACTTAATGCAAACGGATGGTTATTCTTTGGATAAGTTTGTAGAAAATGATTTATTATTAGATTTAACACCCTATATTGAAGATGGCAGTCTGGAGACAGGCGATATTGATCCTACGGTTTTAAATTGGGGAAGTGTTAAGGGTCGGATTTATGGTATATGCGCGGGGATTAATGCGCCGGCCTTATTATATAATAAAATGATGTTGGATAGTTATAACATTGTGGTTGAAGATCGCATGGACTTAAAAGCATTCGGGGATCTTTGCGAGCAGATTTATGAGAAGACAAGGTATAAGACCAATTTAGCTTACAGAGATTCCTATGCTTTTTTGAATTATGTACTACGTGGCCGAGGGCTCAGCTTGTTTCAAGGTGAGCAATTAGGGGTGTATTCGTCACAGGATTTTCAGCCTTTTTTTGAACTTTATGAAAGAGGTGCAAAAGAAGGCTGGCTCATCGAACCCTCTATTTTTGCCCAGAGAACCATCGGAGTTGTTGAACAAGATCCCCTTATTATGGGGACCGGACCAAGTAATATGTCCTGGTGTGGGTTCTATTATTCAAATCAGCTTATTGCAGCCAAGGAGAGCATGGGAAGAGGCTATCAAATCGGCATTGCTTCCTGGCCGGCGGATTCTCTGGAACTAGCTAATTATGTACAGGCTGAACAATTCTATAGTATATCAGCCTATTCTGAAAATAAGGAGGACGCGATTAAGGTTATTAATTATTTTATTAACGATGATAGCTGCAATCAGATCTTATTGGATGAAAGAGGAATACCGATATCGGCGGAGATGGCAGAACTAGTTAAACAAGATGCTTCTGAGGTTTCCTGGCAGATTTATAATTATATTGAAAAGGTAATATTGCCTGAGTCATCTGTAATAGTATTCAAGAAACCGTCCAATGCAAAAGCAGTGTATGATCTTATTGATCAGCTGCAAGATCGGATTTATAATGGTGAAATAACAGCAAAAGAAGCCTCGGAAGCCTTATTTATTCAGGGAGATGCTTTGCTGCAAAGGAGATATTCTGTGCAATAACCATAAAAATAATGTGAATAAAAATTATAAATGCACGTTTTTGTATAAAAAGACCTCGGTTATTTAAATTGAGATGGGGTCTTTTTTTTGTTATAGTTTACTTGTAATTAAAGTTAAGTACTTGCAAGTAACGTAACTTATGTATGGGAAACAAATAAAAATTTCAGTATATGTGAGCGAAGGAGGGAAACAGACAATGTTGGATAAAGGGATGAATATCCTCCAAAAGACCACGGAAGTTTTTGTGGCACTGTTGTTGATGGTTATGACAGGTTTGGTATTTGCCAACGTATTAACGAGGTACGTTTTTCATTTTGCCATTGCCTGGTCAGAAGAAATTTCAAGATTTCTAATGGTGTGGATCGTGTTTGTAGGTGCAGCACTAGCTTACAAAGAAGATGCCCATATGGGACTAGACATAGTTGTTAAGGCACTGCCGAAAAAAACAGCTCAAATAATAGCAGTTATTGTCGATTTGGCGGTTATATATTGTTTGTATTTGATGCTGACAGGGGGGTACGAACTTACGGCCAGCATGATCAGATGGAAGGCACCGGCTTCAGGACTCGCCTATTCATGGAAGTTTGCATCTGTTGTTATATCCGGCGTCATGATGGAACTATATGCGATTACAAAATTATACCATCATGTTAAAGAATTCTTAGGCAAGGGGGAAGGATCATGTTAACTATTTTCTTGGGTGTATTGTTTGCTTGTTTGTTTACATATCTTCCGGTTGCGTTTTGCCTGCTGGTTGCCGGGCTGGTGCTTATGCAGATGACTACAGGATCTATTATTCCGGCACAGGTAGCTCAGCATATGGTAAGGGGCGTGGATAGCTTTCCTCTTATGGCCATTCCTTTTTTCTGCTTAGCTGGTGAATTAATGAATGTTGGAGGAATCTCTGTTCGTATTGTAAGATTTGCAAAAGCCTTTTTGGGTCACGTCAAAGGTGGACTCGGTTATGTAACAACAGTGGCCAGTATGTTGTTTGCAGGGATCTCCGGATCTGCCATCGCAGATACAACAGCTATAGGATCTATCTTACTTCCCATCATGGAAGAAGAAGGTTATGAAAAAGATGAGGCGACTGCACTCATTATAGCCTCTGGTACTATAGGGCCGGTTATTCCACCCAGTATGCCAATGATTATCTACGGTGTTATTGCCAGCGTTTCTGTTGCAAAACTATTTATGGGCGGCATAATCCCCGGCATTTTAGTCGGCGTTGGTCTAATGATTGTATGGACCATAAGGACACGAAGGCGAGCAGATATTTATAGGAAAGGTAAAAAAGCAACATGGAAAGAAAGAATTCAAGCTACAAAATCTGCTATTTGGGCCATCATACTTCCTTTTGTAATTCTTGGCGGCGTTCTTAGCGGTGTTTTTACAGCAACAGAGGCTGGTGTCGTAGCTGTTGTATATGCTGTGCTGGTAGGTTTTTTCGGATACAAAGAGCTGAAGCTCAAACATATTATTCCAATTTTACAAGAAACAGCTAAAAGTACAGCAAGCGTTATGTTTGTTGTAGGGGCTGCAACACTGGCAGCGTATTACATAACAACAGCTCAAATTCCTGCTCAGCTCACACACTCGTTATTGTCTATTTCCACAAATCCATATGTGATCATGTTGCTTATTAATATTTTATTATTACTGGTAGGATGTGTAATGGACTTAACACCTGCGCTGCTTATTTTAGCACCTATTCTTATACCGATTGTTACATCTTTAGGACTTAGCCCGATTTATTTCGGTGTTGTCATGGTATGTAATCTTTGCATCGGAATTATAACGCCGCCGGTGGGAACTGTGCTTTATGTAGGATGCGGACTTTCAAAATTGTCTATCGCAGAAGTTGTAAAACCTTCATTACCTTATATTGCTGTAATGGTTATCGTCTTATTTATTATCACTTATTGCCCAGGGCTTATTATGTATATCCCTAATTTACTGGGATAAATAAGATATCAATATTTCATTATAATTTTTGATTTCAGGAGGGTAAAAATGAAAAAGAGGATTTTAGCACTACTTACGACAGCAGCACTAGCTTCAACGATACTTACGGGATGTATGGGTTCCGAAGTAACAACAACAGAAACACAACAAAAAACAGTACCTCAGGTGGCAGCTCCAAGCAAACCAACAGGCGACAAAATTGTTATTAAGGCAGCAACTGGGCTGACAGCAACGCATCCAGCAGCAATTGGACTTTATGAATTCGAGAAGTTGGTAGAAGAAAAATATCCGGATAGATTTGATGTACAGGTGTATACAGATGCACAATTAGGCGACGATGTTTCTGCAACACAAGATGTTGCGATGGGGAATCTTGAGCTTGTCGTAACCTCTGCATCGCCACTTGTAGGGATGTGTCCTGCTCTTAAAGTCTTTGACCTGCCTTTCATTGTTCCTAATGAGGCGGCAGCAGATGCAATCTATGACGGAGAGATCGGAAAAAAATTGGCAGATGACTTATTACCAAACGGGCTTCGCTTACTAACCTATTACGAAAATGGTTTTAGGAACATTACTAATTCTAAGCGTGACGTAAGAACACCTGGAGATTTGTCGGGGTTAAAAATTAGAACGATGGAAAATGACATTCATCTTGCAACTTTTAAAGCATTAGGTGCTGTTCCTACCCCTATGGCTTTCTCAGAGGTATTTACAAGTTTAGAGCAAGGTGCTATTGACGGACAGGAAAATCCAGTTTCGACGATTTATTTAAGCAAATTCTATGAGGTAAATCCCCATGTTACACTTACCGGACATGTTTATGGCCCTCATATTGTGTTGATGTCAGAGCAGTTTTATCAGAACTTATCGGCAGAAGAACAAGCTTTTATTATGGAAGCAGCACATCAATCAGCACTTGTTAACAGAAGTGAAAACCGCCAGATGTGTACGGATTACATACAAAATCTAAAAGATGAAGGGGCTACTGTTGTTGAATTAACAGCTGAGGAAAAACAAGCATTTGTTGATGCAGTTCAACCCGTTTATAAGGAGTTCGTTCCTCAAATAGGTGAAGAGTTTGTTAAACAATTCCAGGCAGTAGGGGATAAGTTCAAATAAAAGATACGAATTTACTTATAACCTAATCATATTAGATGCTCCTAAGAAAGAAGTGTCTCAGGAGCATCTTTTTAATTCAGCAGCATAACGGAGGAGATGATAGAATGGCGATAGCAGAATATCTAAAGCACATGTTTTCTTTAGAAGGAAAGGTCGTATTGTTTACAGGGGCAGCTGGCGGCATCGGAAGCGAATTATGCAGAGGTTTGGCTAGGGCAGGAGCAGCTGTGGCACTCTGTGATGTCAATAAGGAACAACTGGAAAAACTTCAGGCTGAGATCGAGAAAGAAGAAGGGAAAGCATCTTCCCATGTTATCAATGTACTGGATAAAGACAGTGTTGTAAGCTGTGTCAAAGAAGTAGGCGATCGATATGGTCATATAGATGTTTTAGTTAACTGTGCAGGCATCAATAAACGAGAAGGGTTTATGGATGTTAAGGAAGAGACCTATGACCGAATTATGGCAATTAACTTAAAAGGGGCTTTCATAGTAACTCAGGAAGTTGCGCCATATATGAAAAAGCAAAACAAAGGTTCAATTATTAACATAGGATCTCATAATACCGGTTGGGTGCTCGGTGGTTGTTCAATTTATGCAGCGACAAAGAGTGGCTTATATGCCTTTACAAAGGCCCAATCTGTGGAGTGGGCAAAGTATAATATAAAATCTAACTGTATCAGTCCAGGCCATATTCAAACACCATTAACAACAGTTACATGGGAACATCCTGAAAGATCAAAGTATTTATTAGATAGGATTGCAATGAATAGACCGGGATATCCTGCAGATATTGTAGGAGTCTGCATTTTGCTGGCATCAGATGCATCAGATTATATAACTGGCTGTGAATACAGAGTCGATGGGGGCTGTATTTCAGGAGGTCAGCCATGGCCCTATGATACTGAATTCTAACAACTATAAATAGCTATGTAGACTAGTATATTTTAAAGAATTGAAAGGAAGGGATAGTATGACATACAGTAAAGAGTTACTGGAAAACTTGAGCAAAAAAGCACAGCAGCTTAGAAAAGACGTGATTATTAGTATTGGTGTAGGTGTTGCAGGACACGTAGGAGGTTCTTGTTCGGCAGCAGATATTGTAACAGCATTATATTTCTATAAAATGAAACACGACCCTAAAAATCCAAAGATGGAAGATAGAGATAGATTTTTATTAAGTAAAGGTCATGTGGCCATTTTGCAGTATGCAGCGCTGGCAGAAGCAGGATACTTCCCGGTAGAGGATTTGAAAACTACCAAAGAAATTGGTTCGTATCTGCAGGGACATCCGGATGTACTTAAGACACCAGGTATTGAAGCTGGCACAGGTTCGCTTGGACAGGGGCTTTCTATTGGGCTGGGTATGGCACTTGGACTAAAAGCTGATAAGATTAACAGTAAGGTATATGTGCTTTGCGGAGACGGCGAAATTGCAGAAGGTCAAATATGGGAAGCGGCCATGGCGGCAAGTGCCTATAAAGCAGATAATTTAGTCGCTATTATTGATAGGAACAGACTGCAGGCAATGGGACCTGTTGTCAATAGATTAAATAGCAATCCACTCCCGGGAAAATGGGAGAGCTTCGGCTGGAATGTTATTGAAATTGATGGACATAACATGGGGGAGATACTTACGGCTTTAGATAGAGCAGATACAGTAAAAGATCAACCAACTGTGATTATTGCCAACACGATCAAAGGTAAGGGCGTAAGCTTTGCAGAAAATGTAGTAGGCTATCATAACGGTATGCTGACAGAGGAAACATATAAGCAAGCATTAGAAGAATTATCTAAATAATAGAAAGGACAGGAGGTTTCTAATATGACTTACATCAATCAGAGAGTTGCTTACGGCAGCACATTAGTAGAGTTAGGGAAAACCAATAAAGATATCGTTGTTTTGGATGCGGACCTTTGTGCATCTACAATGGGTAAATTGTTTGAGGAGGCTTATCCGGACAGACATTATGAAATGGGTATTGCAGAAGCTAATATGACGTCGGTTGCAGCAGGTCTTGCTCAGACAGGCAAAATTCCGTTTACGAACTCTTTTGCAGTTTTTTCAGCAGGGAGAGCCTTTGATCAAATCCGCCAGACGATATGTATTGGCAAGTTAAATGTGAAAATCGGAGGGTCTTCTGCGGGTATGTCAGACTTTGGTGATGGCTCTACACACCAATCCGTAGAAGATATAGCATATATGAGAGCTATTCCTAATATGACAGTGATCTGTCCAGCGGATGCCAATGAGACAGTAGAAGCTGTCAAAGCCATGGTAGAATACGATGGACCTTGTTATATCAGGTTAAACCGTAACGACTATGACAATGTAACACCAGAAGGCAAGAAGTTTGAGATTGGTATGCCAAGCGTACTCAAAGAAGGCCAGGAAGTTGTTGTATTTGCAACAGGTTATATGGTAGGGCTTGCAATGCAGGCGGCGCAAGAATTAGAAGGCAAAGTATCTGTTAAGGTTGTCAATGTAAGTACAATCAAGCCTATTAATGCAGAAGCCATTAATAAATTAGCAGAAGGCTGCAAAGGTGTTGTAACAGCAGAAGAACATAGTATTATCGGTGGTCTTGGCGGGGCAGTTGCAGAGGCGCTTTGCAAAGCTTGCAAGCCTATTGAATTTGTGGGTGTCAATGATACATTTGGCTGCAGTGCACACTGTTATGCCGACGTACTCGCATACCACGGTTTATCTAAAGAGCACATTATGGAAGCAACTGAGAAAATCGCAGCATTATAAAAGCGTTGTTAATTAGGAGGTTACTAAAATGAGAATTGGATTTATTGGATTAGGTATTATGGGCAAGCCAATGGTCAGAAATCTGATTAAAGCGGGACATGAAGTACTGGTATTTGATGTCATTCAGTCCAATATAGATGATGTCGTTAAAGATGGTGCAACAGCTTGTGAATCCTCTAAAGCGGTTGCCGAAGCATGCAGCTTAATGATTACAATGCTGCCAAACAGTCCTCATGTTAAAACAGTTGTTATGGGGGAAAAGGGCATACTAGAAGGTGCAAAGCCTGATACCATTATTGTAGATATGAGCTCTATTGCACCACAGGCTTCCCAGGAAATCTATAAGGCCTGCGCCAAAAAAGGTGTTAAAATGATTGATGCACCTGTAAGCGGAGGAGAACCTAAAGCTATTGACGGCAGCTTATCGATCATGGTTGGCGGAGATAAGGAAGTCTTTGATCAAGTATATGATATTTTAATGGTAATGGGTGCAAGTGCAGTGCACTGCGGCGAAATAGGAGCAGGCAATACGACTAAGCTTGCTAATCAAGTGATTGTTGCACTGAATATTGCAGCTGTATCAGAAGCGTTTATGCTCAGCACAAAAGCAGGCGTAGACCCTATAAAGGTGTTTAATGCTATTAAAGGCGGGCTAGCTGGATCAACTGTTATGAATGCAAAAATTCCAATGATTACAGAAGGCAACTTCAAACCAGGATTTAAAATCGACTTACATATCAAAGACTTAAATAATGCTATTGAAACAGGCCATCAAGTAGGTGCGCCACTACCATTAACAGCATCAGTTATGGAAATGCTTCAAACACTTCGTGCAGATGGCTGCGGACAGGATGATCACAGTGGTATTGCTAAATATTATGAGAAAATAGCAGGAGCTGTTATTCGTAAATAGAAATTATCTTTTTTGGTCATACTTATTACGAATATAGGCTTGAGAAATAGATTGATTAACATGGAAGTAGATGTGAGTACAAAAGAAAAGAACGGCGCATCCTCAAAAGATGACCGTTCTTTTCTTAATTTGAAATTAAGTTGCTATTCAAAATACATTAAAGAGAAGAGATGGACTGGTATGAGCCTAGCATCACTTTAATCAAACATAGACATAGGGAAAGGCTTGTGCCTACTCTCCAATCTTCGTCAGTTTCCATTTTTCCAGAATCAGACTTAGGTTATCACTATTCAGTTTTCAAGAAACCTTAATAATAGCATATTCAGTTATAGTGAAAGCCTCCAAAAACTGAACCAAGTATAGTTCCCTAAGAGCAATATAGATCTCTTTATTACTATTTACAACATCTTTGATCATTTCATAAAATCCCTGTTTATTTAATTCGAGTTTACCCACTTCATCAATATATATAGGAGAATCTTCATTACGTATGATTGCATGCATCCAATGGTATGCAGTATCAAATGCAGGCCTATAAAATGTAAAACGGATATTCTTTAGGGTGTCTTCCCAGTGGACTGGCGCGTATTTATTTTCATAAATAAAGTCTATACTTTCACCAGAAGATAATCTAGTTAATTGATAGCCATAAAAAATGCCGTTCTGAATAATTTTATTGGATATAAAACCATCCCCGCCATGAGCTGCATAGAGGTTTTTTATTTTAGTTGTTTTTCCTGAGTTCTTATCCCCTGTTACTATATGTACCAAATTTCAGCCTATATTAATGAGAAAAGTAGTTGTGTACCTATCGCTATAAGTAATGAACACACCGCGGTTACAGGCTGGATTTTTAACATTGGAAGCTTTATTGTTTTACCGCTTTTTTCGGCTTTAACCATAGCTGTAATAATAACTGCGTTAACCACACTATTTAGAATTAAAAAGTTCCATAAATACTCATTAGGTCCTTTTTCTATCATGCGAGAAGGAATACCAATAAAATATAAAATAACAGCATCAATAAAATAAATAAATCTCCACGAGAATCCGGCTAAAAGTGCACCTGTAAAGCTAATTTCTTTATTTTTCTTAACTGACCACGCCACAAGAGCCATTACACTCAACCCTTCAAGAACAATTGCAAAAGCCGGATTGATGACTTTTACCGGGTGTGACAAAGGTAAGAATAAGTTAATTAGTTTGATAGATCCTGCAACTAAACCAGAATAAAAGATGACTGATAAATGATTGCTCTCTTTATAGGCTTTTTGTAAAATATAAAATCCAATAGGAAACATGATGCTCCCGCTAAGTCCAAGGGGACTTAAATTAAGTAAGTAGCCTAAAGTTGCTTCAGCAAAACCCCAAATCCCTCCCCAGAACAATATACTCATTAATAAACCTTTAACATTATTTTTCATACTTGTTTTCCTTTCTCATTTCTTATAATTTATATTCGGTGCTTGTGAAGATATTAAATCTATTCAGACTGAAGTTTCTACAATAGTTCATGTGTATTAAAGTATTCCTATAGGTAGCGTGCAGGTTTCAGGATTCGGAAGGTGCCTCTGGAATATTTCGTAAAGAAAATCTTAGCAGTTTTTGCAAATGGCAGTTAGCTCGCACTGTTTGAGCGTATGCGAGTTTGCGGCGTTCATTTGCAAGAAGTGCTTAGATTTTTAGAAATATGGAAGTGAGCAACTGGAGAATCCTGAAACCTGCATGCGGACCTTTAGATGATTAACCTCTATTTAATTTATACTAAAATATTGATTATAATATACGCAGTTTAACAAGAAATCTTTTTGGTTATAATAGACGCTATACTATTATAATATAAGGTGGAGATACAATGAACGACTATTTCGATAATCTGGATGTTATTGAAAAAAATCTTAAATATTTAACTGAAAATCATGGTGAAATCTATGAGGCGTATGAAAAATTTGGAGGATTAGTTCATGAAAAAGGTGGCCCCATAGACGCAAAAACACGTTGGCTTATTAAAATAGCTCTATCTACAAGCTCTCAGTATGAATATGCCCTAAGAACACATATTCTAAAAGCTCTAAAGAGCGGCTGTACAAAAGAGGAAATAGAACACGCTATACTCCTCGTGGCACCAACATGTGGATTTCCTAAGATGATGCAAGGGCTGCTTATATTAAGACATATTACGGGTGATAAGAAGCGGTAAAGCATCTTATTGGGAATCGTCCCATTGTAAAAGCTTTTTATAATCTTCCTGTGTATCCACATCAAATAAGCTTTTCTCATCATTAATTTCTACAAACCGTACTTGCTCTAAGTATCTATTTATGATTATTTTTCCCCCTGTATCTCCTTCTAAATCCATCAACTCTTGTTTGAATCTTTTAGGGAATATAACAGGGCTACCCCTTTTGCCCCTATAACGGGGGACTACAATAGCATGTTGATCTTCATCAAAGGAGTGTACTAGTTTGTTAATTATAATGGGGTCAAGTAGTGGTTGGTCTATAGTAAAAAACATATAGCCATCACAATCATCAGCATATTTTAGTCCGAGCTTAATAGATTCACTAATGCCTCTATAGGCATTTTTATTTTCAATTACTTTTAAGCTGTTGTTAGTTTTAAGTTGCAGAAGTTCGTTATTTCTGACAACCAAAATAACCTGAGAAAAATTACACTTTAAAATCGTATCAACGGTTTGCTGAATAAGTGTTTTTCCTCTGTATTCTAAAAGTAGTTTATTTTGCTTCATGCGACTTGAATAACCCGATGCCATTATGATGGCGTTAATCATAATATTGTACCTCTTTTAGTATTTGGCCATTATCTCTTTTAATATCTTTTCAGAGGTAATAGGCAGACTTCGTATATTTACACCGGCGGCATTAGAGACTGCATGGGCGATTGCTGGTGGGGGTGTATTAATAACAACCTCTCCGATAGATTTTGCGCCAAAAGGTCCTGTAGGTTCGAAGCTGCTTTCAAATGCTACTTGAATGTTGCCTACATCGCGTCTTGATGGTATTTTATACTGCATAAATGAATTATTTTTCATTTTACCTGAGGGAGTATAAGTAATATCCTCATATAACGCCATGCCAATACCTTGTACTATACCACCTTCCACTTGTATTCTAGCAAGTTTTGGATTAATAGGAGTGCCGCAATCTACAATACCGAAATAATCTATAATATCTATTTTGCCAGTTTCTGTGTCTAATTCAATTTCAACAAAACCTGCCATAAATGGAGGCGGTGAATAGGGGCTTGAGTGGGAGGCGGTTACCATTAAATAATTACCATCGCCAACAACGAGTTCCTGGGCCAACCTATCTAGTGTAATGCTTTTCTCTTCATTATATATTTTCTGTCCATCAAACTCTAAGGTGTCCTTTTCAACTTTCAAGATCTTTGAGGCCTCAGTAAGCATTTGTTCCTTGAGCTTTTCGCAGGCCTTAATAACAGACATACCTGTTACATAGGTGGTACTTGAAGCATAGGAGCCTGTATCGTAGGGAGATTGATCGGTATCAACACCATTTACAACGATTTTATCCATATCACATTCCAGGCACTCTGCGGCCATTTGTCCAAGTATTGTATCACAGCCTGTACCCATATCAGTGGCACCAATAAGTAATGTGTAAAAGCCATCATCATTTAATCTTATTTGAACCGATGCAATATCAAGACCTGCTATACCTGAGCCTTGCATAGTTATTGCAGTGCCAACGGCCCTTACTTTATGATCACTTATTTTTTTATAGGGGTATTTTTCATCCCATTTAATAAGTTCCTTACCCTTATTGATACAACGATTAAGCGTGCAGCTTCTTAAGGTTTCTCCGTGATATGCCGTTAGAACTTCTCCCTCTTCAAGCAAGTTTTTTTGCCGGAGAGCGATTGGATCCATATCTAATTTGGCTGCGAGTTCATTAATGGCTGACTCTAGTGCAAATGTACCTTGAGTTGCCCCATAACCACGAAATGCCCCTGCTGACATCGTATTGGTATAAACCACATTAAACTCAAACTTAAAGGCGGCAGCTTTATTGTATAAAGACATTGTTTTATGCCCCGATAGACCAACAGTAGTAGGGCCGTGTTCGCCGTAGGCGCCTGTATTTGAGAGAGTAGTTATATGGATAGCCTTAATATTTCCGTCTCTATCTGCACCCACTTTAGCCCGTATTTTCATTTCGTGTCGGCTTGTTGATGCAGCAAAGGTCTCATACCTATCAAATATCATTTTAGCAGGCTTGCCTGTTTTTAGTGTTACGAGGCTTGGGAAAAGTTCACTTACCACGGTCTGTTTGGCACCAAATCCTCCACCTATTCTTGGCTTAATAACCCGGACTTTTGTTTTTGGAATATCTAGTGCTCTTGCAGCTATTCTTCTTACATGGAAAGGTATTTGAGTAGAACTTATAATATTTAATCTACCGTTATAATCCATATGGGTATAGGTAGCAAAGGTCTCCATCATGGCTTGGTTATTAGCCTTAGTATGATAGACTTCATCTACAATCACATCACATTTTTCAAACTCTGCGTCTACATTGCCGCTTTCAAAACCACCAGAACAACATAGATTTCTTTTAACATCATTACCCATATCATAATTAACGTGATAATCATCTTCTGTATGAATGACAGTGCTATTATCTATAGCTTCTTCTGGATCTAATACTGGTTTAAACACCTCGTATTCGACTTTAATGAGCCTTAATGCCTTTTTGACCGCTTTTTCATTGTCGCCGGCAACGATTGCTACAGGGTCACCCACATATCTTACATATTGATCGAGTATTAGTCTGTCATAGGGACTGGGCTCTGGGTAAGATTGTCCTGCCATTGTAAAGCGCTTATTTGGCACATCTTTATAAGTTAAAATACATTCTATTCCGGGAACTTTAAGGGCTGTATCTGTTTTTATATTGAGTATTTTCGCGTAGGCATGAGGACTTCTAAGTACTTTTACAATCAAACAGTTTTTGGGTGCAATATCATTCGTATAAACTGGTTTGCCTGTAACTAAGGCCATAGCATCTAACTTCGTAATACTTTGATTCACGACTTTCATTTATGCACCATCCCTTCCGTGTTGTAAAAATTTCTTAATAGCTCTTAATTGGCCCATATAACCTGTACAACGGCACAAATTACCAGAAAGATAGTGTTTGATTGCTTCTTCTGTTGGCTCTTTAAGCTCTCTTTTCATAGCAAGTACATTCATGATAAACCCTGGGCTGCAATAACCACATTGTTCTGCACCTTCATTTGCTATAAACTGACCAAACGCTATAGCTTCATCTTCTACGCCTTCAAGCGTGGTGATGCGCTTCCCACTCACACTTGCTGCCAAAACGGAACAGGACAGGACTGGTTTTTCATTAACCCAAACCGTACATAAACCACAGTTTGCCGTATCACAGCCACGTTTAACACTCAAAAACCCTACATGGCGTAGAAAATCTATGAGAAGCATGTCCGGTTCAATATTTTCATTAAATAGTCTATTGTTGATATAACATTTTATCTGCAAATCTCTTCTACCCCTCTCTTAACAAGGACCTTTGCGAGTTGTTTTCTATACGCAGCTGATCCTCTTAGGTTTGTTCCAAAATTAAGTTCATGGGTCACTGCTTCACATGCAGATTCTATGTCCTCTTTTGTTGGATTTTGTGGCAGTAACGTAGAGGCCCGGGTAGCTAAAGCAGCCTTGTTAGGCCTTGCACCAACAGCTATCTTCCAGTTGGTGGCACATCTACTAATAGCAACAGCTAATATCGGAAAATCCGTTGCAGTCATTCTATGACTGTTATAACTTGCTTGACATCCATTTTTTTTAATTACTATTTTTACTAAAATATCTTTTTGATAAGGCATATTTATAAATTTTTCGAGAGGAATAGTACCTCCCGCGTGCATATGAACATAAGTATCAAGCGCCAGCAGTGCGGTTAATAGATCAGAAAACCCAAATCTTGAATAGACGCTGCCGCCCATTGTTGCACAGTTTCTAAACTGCACCCCAACAATATCTTTAACCGATCCAGCGACTATCCCATCAAAGTACGTATTCAGTACACTGCTTGTTTCAATTTGTCTGAGGGTTGTCATACAACCAATCTCAATTTGAGATTCATTTTCTATAATAGTATCAAGACCTAGCTGAGACAAGTCTATACCCATATTATAGTTTTTGTTTCCCATTTTGAGCCATAGAAGACCACCTAATACAACATTATTCTTATTTTTATTAAGTAGTTCATAAGCTTCTTGCAGACTTTTTGCGGTAATGTATTCTTTTAATGAAAACACATTCAAGCTCCTTCCTTACCTTTTAGTTTGCATGAGAAGAAATTGCCTTCCGTGAGTTAAAACTCAATGGAAGGCAATTCCTTCTTCAGCCTTTTCCTTTTTATCTTGCGGTAATATGAGGTTTAAGATAACTGCTACAATAAATGCTACTACAATACCATTTTGTGCAAAAACAAGTTTTGTCCATTCAGGTAAATGTTGAAGCGCATCAGGGGTAGAACCAAGGCCTAAACCTAAGCCTAAAGCGACTGCAACAATTACAGCATTTCTTCCATACATATTTTGCTTAAATATTAATTGCATACCACTTATTGCAATCATTGAAAACATAATAATTGTTGCGCCGCCAAGTACTGATTGAGGTACAGCAGAGATGATACCCCCTAATTTAGGAAAAAATCCTGCTAAGATCAAGATAACTGCACCTGTCATAATTGAAAATCTATTAACTACTTTGGTCATACCGATGAGTCCTACATTTTGACTAAATGATGTATTGGGTAATACACCAAAGAATGCGGCAATCATACTGCCAACACCATCTGCAAGTACACCACCTGCGAGTTCTCGGTCTGTAGCTTCTCTATTTAATCCACCTGCAGTTACTGCAGAAATATCTCCAATTGTTTCAACAGTAGTAGCTATGTACATAATGCACATCGGTATGATCGCGCCGATTTTAAATTCCATTTTATACATAAAAGCCTTAGGCAAGCTAAACCAGTCAGCTTGGGCAATAGGTGTGAAGTCTACTTTACCCATCAATATTGCAAGGATGTAGCCTGCAACGATGCCTGTTAATACAGCTGAAACCTTAAAAAAACCTTTTGTAAATTGCATGCAAAACAATATAACCACAATAACAACGCTGCCTAAGAATAAATTGCTTACTGAACCAAAATCAGAAGCTCCAAAGCCCCCAGCAAAATATGTTATCCCTATAGGTATAAGTGAGAGTCCAATTGAAATAACCACTGTTCCTGTTACAATGGGTGGAAAAATCTTTCTAAGCGGTTTAATAAAGAACCCTAATATACTCTCAAAAAGTCCACCTACTAAACTAGCTCCTAAAACTGCGCCATAGCCATAGATACCAGCTGCGGCCCTTATCGTTGGTACAAATCCAGAGCTTGTTCCCATAACTATTGGTAGCCTAGATCCCACTCTCCCAATTGGATAGAGTTGAATCAGGGTTATAAGGCCCGCTATAAACATAGCATTTTGAATAAGCATTGTCTTTTGTTCTGACGGCATATTGAGTAGCCCGGCAACAATAATTAATGGTGATACATTCCCTACAAACATAGCAAGCACATGTTGTAATCCTAAAGGGATCGCTTGCTTTAATGGTACTCCTCCATCAAGTTCATAAATACTTCCTTTTTCCATTTTTGTTCACTCCTCAAGTAATATGATTGACATACTAATTCCAAAATACTAATTTCAAAACACTATAAGTACGAGGAGTTTTATTAAAAATTTATTATAAACCTCGTAGTCTGCAATTTTACGGTTTGCAGGTAGAAACTTTTGACCCATATTGTCAAAATTATACGAAATATAGTATATGAATGATAAATGTCAATTATAATATACCGAATGTTTTTCTTTATGTCAACAAAAATGTTCGGATTTCTAGTAGTTGAAACGGAAAAATACGTAAGCTGTTTACCCATAATAATTTTTTAGAGAGAATTGATAATAAGAATTTAGAGGCGTATAATAAGTGTATTGTATACAGAATACAAAAATTACTAAAAGGAAGCGAATAGTATGTTACATACACTGAAACCTAAATTCTTATCGACCTTAAAGGGTTACTCAAAAGAACAGTTTTTTAAAGATATTACGGCGGGGATTATTGTCGCTATCATTGCACTGCCTTTATCAATAGCTTTAGCGATCGCATCTGGCGTATCACCGGAAAAAGGACTGCACACGGCAATCATAGCAGGTTTTTTAATATCGTTTTTGGGCGGAAGCCGGGTGCAAATAGGGGGACCCACAGGGGCTTTTATGGTTATTGTTTATGGGATTGTTACTCAGTTTGGCTTTAATGGTCTTATTATTGCCACAATATTAGCAGGCATCATCATGATTTTGATGGGCGTACTGAGACTCGGCAGTATTATTAAGTTTATCCCGTATCCAATAACAACCGGGTTTACCAGCGGTATTGCTGTGGTTATTTTTACTTCTCAGATTAAAGATTTTCTTGGATTAAACATTGCGGAGGTTCCTGTAGAATTTCTAGATAAGTGGGAGAGGTATATACAGACTTTTTCTACTATAAATATTCAAACAACCCTTATTGGTCTATTAGCTCTTGGGATTATTATTTTCTGGCCAAAAGTCACGCGGAAAATTCCGGGTGCTTTAGTTGCGCTTATCATTACGTCAGTACTTGTAAAATTGTTGAATATGGATGTAGCTACTATCGGAAGTCAATTTGGTGAGTTGTCATCGGACCTGCCTTCTATTAGCATACCTGAGATTACAATAGAACAAATAAAACTACTTATTGCACCGGCGTTTACAATAGCGATTTTGGGGTCTATTGAATCATTGCTTTCAGCCGTAGTAGCAGATGGCATGATAGGGAGCAAGCATCGGTCTAATATGGAACTCGTTGCTCAGGGTATTGCCAATATAGCCTCTGGGTTATTTGGGGGAATACCTGCAACCGGAGCCATAGCCAGAACCATTGCTAATATTAAAAATGGTGGCAGAACGCCAGTGGCAGGTATGGTTCATGCCATTACATTGTTACTGATCATGGTTGTATTTATGCCTCTCGCTAAAATGATTCCTTTAACAGCACTTGCAGCCATCTTAATAGTAGTTGCCTATAACATGAGTGAGTGGCGGGAGTTTTTAGAAGTGTTTAAATCACCTAAAAGTGATATCAGTGTATTGCTTGTTACTTTTTTTGTCACGGTATTGATTGATTTAGTAATAGCAATAGAAATCAGCATGGTTTTAGCAGTATTTCTATTTATGAAACGTATGGCAGATGTCTCAAATATTAAGATTTCAGATCTGGATGCTTCAGAGGAAAATGAAAAATCAGAAGAAGAAGATGGATTTAGGCGTAAAAATAAAGCAAATAAAGACAATGCATTAAAAGGCATACAAGTATATGAGATCAATGGACCATTCTTTTTTGGGGCGACAGATAAGTTTCTTGAGGCTTTAAATGGATTGGGGTATAAAACTAAAATTCTAATAGTTGATATGAAAAACGTTCCAGCTATGGATGGCACGGCATTACATGTTTTTAAGCGCATGATGAAGACCTGTTTAAAAAGAAATATTTGT
Source organism: Cellulosilyticum sp. I15G10I2 (assembly GCF_900095725.1). Taxonomy (NCBI): domain Bacteria; kingdom Bacillati; phylum Bacillota; class Clostridia; order Lachnospirales; family Cellulosilyticaceae; genus Cellulosilyticum; species Cellulosilyticum sp. I15G10I2. The sequence goes on along the minus strand of NZ_FMMP01000007.1, from coordinate 58,887 downwards.
GTGTTTATTGCCGGTGTCAATGAGCAACCACTCAATTTACTAAAAAAAGCTGAAATATATGGGATGCTAATTGGTGAAGAATGTTTCTTTGAAAATATGGATGAGGCTATTCAAGTTGCTTCTCAAGATTTAAGTTATACGGCTGATAGAGCTTGAAACAATACATAAAGGACTATAATAATGAACTATTTTTAAAAATTCTCTTAACAGAGGATTTTTTTTGTCATAATTCCTATGACTAAAGTAATGAATTTTCGTAGCTAAAGGAAATAATAAGGACAAATATGTCGAAAAAAGACAAAATAGTATTGGAATATAGCTAAAGTAAAGTTATTATAGAAATAGATTAAATTTGGAGTTCGCTGTGAGTCTTTTTAATTTTATAAGAAAGAGGGTTGGTCGCACCATGGCAAATGGATTACTTTGGCATATATTTGAATACAGTATTTTTTTAATTGATTTTACATTTGTATATTTATTCCTAAAAGGAATACTTGATAGAAACTTAAAAGTTTCTGAGCGTGTGGCATATGTTGTCATTTTTAGTTCGGCCACTTCAATTTTTGCATTAAGCCGAGTGGCTAAGTTTTCAGCAGCTCAAATGATAGGTTCTTATCTATTTTGTATATTAATAGCGTTTATCCTTTTTAAGGGAAGAGCTCTTGTGCGTCTTTTTTGGGCAACGATGTACATCGTTGGAATCGTTGTTATTGAAAGTATGATTATCTATGTTTCTTCGGCTATTACAAAAATAGATGTTATCACGCTTGCGCTTTCTCTGAACTGGTATAGAATTGTTTTTTGTATTTTTTCAAAATTAGTTACTTATATTTACATTAGATTAGTAGGGAAAACAACCCGTAGAAGCTTTAATAATATTCCGGGACCGTTTTATAAGATCATAATCGCTGTTTTTTGCGTTTCGACACTTTCAATGTTGTTCATTATGAGAATCGGAGCGGCTGTTCAAGGAAATCGGAGTGCGGGATTTGATTTAGTTTATATTTCAATAGGGATACTTGTTTTAACCATTACACTTTATCAAATCTTTCAGTATATGTCGGATTACTTTGAAAAAGAGAATCAGTACCACATTATGCAGTATCAAAATGAAGTGATGATGCAAACAGCTCTAGATGAAGATGCCACAAATAGTGAAGTAAGAAAAATCTTGCATGATTTTAATAATCATATCAGCTGCATTGATATGCTACTTCAAATGAATAGCGTAGAAAGAGCCAGAAAATATATATCAGATATGCAGATAAATAGCAAAATTGCTGATTTTGAGATTAAAACAGGTAATGAAATAGCCGATGCTGTCATTAATCAGAAATATAAAAGAGCTAAAAAACATAACATTCAATTTAAAGTTGAAGGTCAGTTAACAGATGATATTAATATTAACGCAGTCGACTTATGTTCCTTAATGAGCAATGCACTGGATAACGCCATTGAAGCTAATTTAAAAGTTTCGGATGAGTCACTTCGGGCCATTAGCGTTGAGATCGAACCTAGAGATCACTGTTTGTTTTTAGAAATAACTAATACAGTAGAAAAAAATATTACAAACACAGAAATAGTTGGTACAACAAAAGAAGATAAGAAGAGCCATGGATTTGGCATGCTCAATATGAAAACAATTGCAGAAAAATACCAAGGACATATGAACTATGTGTTTAAAGAGGATACTTTTAACTTATCAATCATGTTAAAAGCAGTATAGAACTTAAATTTTTATATGAAGTTAAAGTGAATAAAGTAGGGGTTAAAGTTGTAATTTACATTATCAAGCAATATAATAATATTAATAGGTGATGTGAAATCTATACAATAAGAGAGATGAGGAGGATTAAAGGGATGAAAAATGATTATCCTGCAATGCTTCACCGGTTTGCTATAGGGCGGCAGATGCAAATCTTTGCTATAGCGTTATTGCCTTTAGTGGCAGCAGGCATGATGCATTATGGTATGCATGTGCTGTGGATGCTGATCACTTCGTACGTGGCAGCTTTTTGTGTTGAGTTTTCATTTGCCAAAATAAGACATCTCAAAGTAGATGCAGGTGCAATAGTTACGCCCCTGATCTTTACACTGGTATTACCACCGACATTACCGCTGTGGATTGTGGCCGTTGGAAGTGCCTTTGGTGTATTTTTTGGAAAAGCCATCTTTGGCGGTTTGGGCAAGAATATTTTTAACCCAGCTATTGTTGGACGTCTTTTTATTACCATTTCTTTTCCGGCATTTATGGCGACTATGTGGCTGGATCCTAAAACAGATGCCATAACAACTGCCAGTCCTTTGGGTGTTCTAAACAGAGGGCAAGACTTTAACTATGGACTTATGGATTTGCTCATAGGCGGAGTACCTGGATCTGTCGGAGAAACCTTTCGCTTAGGCATTATTATTATTGGTATTATTCTTATTCTGATGCGCATCGTTAACTGGCGCATTCCTGTATTTTTTATCGGAAGTGTTTTTCTCATTACGTGGGCGGGCAGCTTGATCTGGCCTGGAACCTATAAAGATCCTTTTCTATCTATTCTCGTAGGTGGTATTTTGTTTGGTGCTTTCTTTGTTGCTTCTGATCCTATCACTTCGCCCTATACACAAAAGGGAAGAATGCTGTATGGTATTGGACTTGGCATTATTACAGTGGTGATACGAAATTTTGCAGCTTTTCCAGAAGGTGTTATGTTTGCGGTTATTATTATGAATGCAGTCTCACCACTCTTAGATGATATGGTTCTTAATCGTCCTAAGAAGAGAGAGGCGGGTGTTCAGAGTTGAAAAAATATTTAAGCATGATACTGTTTGTTTTTATTTTAGGAACTGTGGCTTCTGGGGTGCTTATGGGAATGGAACTCCTAACAGCGCAGCGTATTGAGGCAAATCAGGAAGTGGAATTAAGAAGAACGGTACTGGAGGCTTTTGACATACCTTATAAAATGACAACTATCAATGAGGTTTATGAAAAAGAGATTACGATCAAATCCATTGAAGGACTGAGTTATTATGTGTCACCGTCAGATGAAATTGGATTTACATATGAAGGCTCAGGAGTTTGGGGGCCTATAAAAGGCTTTGTAGCAGTTGATGCGGCGATTGAAACGCTACGCTACGTGGCAGTCCTTCAACAAGAAGAAACCCCGGGTCTTGGAGGCGTTGTTGCAGAAGCACCTTTTTTGGAACAGTTTGTGGGTGTAAAAGTAGTACCTAGTCTGGAGATTAATCAATCAGCAGATCCAAGCAAAGAGAATGAGGTAGAAGCTATCACTGGGGCAACGAGAACATCGAAGGCATTTGAGACCATCTTAAACAGTGAGATCGGCCGTTACAGACTTACTTGGCAGCAAAGAGAAGATTAGGAGGGGTGCAGCGTGAATTTAATTCGGCTAAAATATACAAAATGGTTTGTCATTTCTAGAGATGGGCTCTTAAAGAACAACCCGATTTTTGTTGCTGTGCTTGGGATCTGTTCAGCTCTTGCGGTAACAAACAGGGTTGAAAATGCCATTGCTATGGGCCTTGGTGTAACTTTCGTAGTTATGGCAAGTTCTATGAGTGCATCGCTGATTCGTAAGTTTATTCCGGCAAAAGTCAGAATGGTGACTTACATGGTTTTAATTTCTACATTTGTTATTGCGGTTGATCTTTTTTTACAAGCCTTTTTGCCGAGTATTAGTAAGGCTTTAGGCGCTTATGTGGGTCTCATTATTACCAACTGCATTGTTATGGGTAGGGCAGAAGCCTTTGCTGTTAAAAACCCTGTGCGGTTTACTTTGATAGATGCGCTCACCAACGGCTTAGGGTATACCTACGTGCTTATTGCAGTAGCGGCTGTACGTGAAGTGCTGGCTTTTGGTACCTTGCTTGGTATGCGGGTTATGCCTGGGGGCTGGGTTAATTGGGTAGTTATGGCGATGGCGCCGGGTGGTTTTTTTGTTCTTGGCATCTATATATGGCTCATGCGTGTTGTGACAAACACCTATGAAGAATAGGAGGGTTAAGACTTATGGCACATTTGGTTGAAATTTTTACAGCAAGTTTATTAAATCATAACGTTGCACTGACATACATATTGGGGATGTGTCCGCTTATTGCTATTTCTAAAAACCTTAAAAATGCAAAAGGGATGGGGCTTGCAGTTGTTTTTGTGGTGACCTTAACAGGTATTATTAACTGGCCGATTTATGCACTTCTAAAGGCGACTAATACTACCCAGTTAAGTCTTTTGGTCTTTATTATTACGATTGCGGCAACAGTTCAATTTTTAGAGCTCGTTCTTGAAAAATTTATGCCGGTACTTTATAATGCCTTTGGTATTTTTCTTCCGCTGATTACTGTTAACTGTATTGTATTGGCTGTTTCATTGTTTTTTGTCAATCGTGCGTATACTTTTAGTGAGACAGCGATTTTTTCTTTTGGCTCCTCCCTTGGCTGGATGCTGGCTATTGTGCTCGTGGCAGGTATCCGCGAGAAAATGGCGTGGGTATCGGATGTGCCAAAGGGGCTTCGGGGCAAAGGGATTACGTTTATTATTTTAGGTATATTAAGTCTTGCGTTTATTGGCTTTAGTGGCCTTGCAAATATTCAGTAGGGGGGATCATTATGAATTTATTTGTACCCATTATTTTAATAGGTATTTTACTTATTGTGACGATTCTCTTAGCTCTGGCAGATTATTTGCTTGGAGGTCAAGGAGAGAAAACCTTAACGGTCAACGATAAGACAAAGATTACTGTTCAGGGAGAAGATACACTTTTAAATACGTTATCCGTTAATAATATTTTTATACCTTCTGCTTGCGGGGGCAAGGCGACTTGCGGTTACTGCAAATGCAAGGTGGTTAAAGGGGCAGGGGGCATAAAACCAACAGAAGAGCCTTTTTTAAGTGAAGAGGAAAAAGAAGATGGGGTTAGATTATCCTGCCAAGTAAAAGTTAAAGAAAATATGGAAATCCTTATCCCAGAAGAACTGCTTAGTGCAAAGGAATACAAAGCGACGGTAACTAAGATCACTTCTTTGACGTATGATATCAAGCTCGTTTCATTTAAACTCGTTGAACCAGAAGAAATGTTCTTTAGGCCGGGGCAGTATGCACAGTTAAGAGTCCCAGGGGTTGAAGTCATCCGAGCTTATTCTATCGCTTCTAATCCAAAGATGACCAATACTTTGGAGTTTATCATCCGTCTTGTTCCAAAGGGGCAGGCGACTACATTTGTTCATATGGCACTGGAAGTGGGCGATACAATTACTATCACGGGTCCTTATGGGGATTTCTACTTAAACGAAGAGTCAGATGAAGATATCATCTGCATCGCAGGTGGTTCGGGAAAAGCACCTATTCGAGCCATTCTCTATTATCTAAAAGATAAGGGGATGAATCGAAAAGTAAAATACTTCTTTGGGGCAAAGACTAAGAAGGATCTTTATTATACGGAGGAACTTCTTGAGCTCGCAAAGGAATACCCTAATTTTCAATATATTCCGGCCTTATCTGAGCCATCACCAGAAGATAACTGGGAGGGCGAAGTTGGCCTGATTACCGATGTAGTCGATAGGCATAGCGAGAATTTAGAAGACTCAGAAGCTTATCTATGCGGTTCACCGGGAATGATTGATGCCTGTATCCGCATATTGACCAAAAAAAATATACATATGGATAATGTGCATTACGATAAGTTTTAGATAGAAGAAGGCCCAACCGATTGTTCTGTTGAATAATTAGGTAGGCCTTCTTTTACTGTATAAAAAATTAATTAAAGATATGAATATCCAATTAACAACTTTAAAATATATAAGGTTACAATATAAAACACCATTTGACAATGGTAAAATTTTCACATATAATTTTAAGTAAGTAAATGATAACTAACTTAGGTGGTAGAAAATGGGAAATGTATTATTGCATAGAAAAATTAGCATTGTATTAGCGACAGTTGACGTTATTAATGAATATGGGATTAATGGATTGTCTACAAGAGAAGTAGCAAAAAGAGTGGGGATTTCAGAAGCGGCGATATTTAAACACTTTAAATCAAAGAGTGATTTGCTTTATGCAGTATTAGACCATTTTTCTCATTACGACATAGATGTAATCGCTTCTATACGATCAAAAAAACTTGATCCGATTGAAGCCATTGTTTGCTTTATTGATACATATGCGGCTTACTATGAGAACTATCCGGCTATAACAGCATTGACACAAAATAATGATGTACTAAGGTATGATCCAAACCTTTCAGAGAAGATTCAAGACATTCTTTTTAGTCGTACAGACTTTATAGCCCAGATGCTCAAACAAGCTCAATGTAATGGAAAAATTAAAGCAGATCTTGATAGTGAAGACATAGCAGTAATGATCATGGGCATAGCCAGAGAATGGTGTTTAAATTGGCGCCTGAGGGATTATAGTTTTTCTTTAAGAGAAAGAATGCTGGCAAGTTTAAAAATAGTTTTAGAGGCCTTGGTGATTAAATTTTGATAGGGGGTGATTTATTTGCAAGACCATTATTTTAATGAACCTATGTTGGATATGTACATATTTGAAACAACTCAAAATATAGAACAACTTGAAACATGTATCCTTAATACTGAGAAATCAAGCAGTTATACACAACCAGTAATTGATGAGATTTTTAGGATTATGCACACTATTAAAGGGTCATCGGCAATGATGCTCTTTAACAATATTTCAACACTCGCACATTCTATAGAGGACTTATTTTATTTTCTTCGGGAACAGAAACCACAGCATATTGATTATGATGCTATTTCTGATCTTGTATTAGAGTGTATAGATTACATTAAAGCAGAGCTGCATAAAATTATGCAAGGAGAAAAGGTTGATGGAGATTTTTCGAGCCTGATAGATAAAATCAAAGATTTTCTGGCCACGCTGCAGCAAGAGGGTATGAATACTACAATTGAAAAAATAACTTCGGATGAACAGATGCATTATTATATCACCTCCAATAAGGCCAAAGTTACATTGAACCTTAATTACTATAAAGCAATGCTGTTTTTTGAAGACGGTTGTGAGATGGAAAATATCAGAGCCTATACGGTTATTCATAATATAAAGGAAATTGTTGAGGAAGTTTATTATCTGCCACATGATATTATTGATAATGATAACAGCACTCAAACGATTAGACAGCATGGTTTTAAGGTTTTTTTAAAAACAGATAAATGCTATGAAGAAGTACTGGACTTTTTCAAACAAACAATGTTTCTCAAGGAGTTGGAACTAGTTCAACTAGAAGAAGACTCGGAGTTTAAACCGTTTTATAAGCCAGAGCAGATTATTATAGAAACAAGCCCGGTCAAAGTCCCTAAGCTGCAGATTCAGCAAGGAGAGGTGCAAAGAGAAAAAGAACTACCCAGTCTTTCTGCTAGTCAGAGCATCATCAGTGTAAGTGTAGCAAAGCTAGATAAATTGATGGACTTGGTTGGCGAAATGGTAATCGCAGAAGCTATGGTTACACAAAATCCTGATCTTAAGGGACTGCAATTAGATAATTTCCAAAAAGCAGCGCGTCAGCTTCATAAGATAACAAACGAACTACAAGGGACAGTTATGTCTATCCGTATGGTACCACTTGCTACTACCTTTCATAAAATGCATCGTATTGTTCGTGATATGAGCAGAAAACTTGGAAAAGAGGTAGAACTAGAACTGATAGGTGAGGAGACAGAAGTAGATAAAAATATTATTGAACATATTTCGGATCCGCTTATGCATCTGGTTAGAAATGCTATAGATCATGGTATTGAAACTACAGAGGTCAGAGAGACATCGGGCAAGGCGAGAGCGGGTAAAGTTTACTTAGAGGCTAGAAATGCTGGTAATGATGTTTTGATTCTAGTAAGGGATGATGGTAAAGGATTAAATAAAGCAAAAATTCTTAAACAAGCGCAGGAAAATGATCTTCTCACAAAATCTGAGCATGAGATGACGGATAAAGAGATCTATAACATGGTATTTCTGCCAGGGTTTTCTACGAAAGACGCCGTTACTGAGTTCAGTGGAAGAGGGGTCGGAATGGATGTGGTGACTAAGAGTATTGAGATGGTCGGTGGCACAGTATCGATAGACAGTATAGAAGGGGCTGGTTCGACGATTACGCTCAAAATCCCGCTTACGCTTGCTATTATTGATGGCATGAATATACAAGTGGGAAGCTCACGTTATACCATTCCTATAACAACAATTAAAGAATCCTTTAGACCGAGGGCGGCAGATCTGATTAAGCAGCCAGATGGCGATGAAATCGTCATGGTACGTGGGCAATGCTATCCTATTCTAAGGCTGCATGAGTTTTACAATGTAAAAACGCCTATAACTGAATTTGAGGAGGGTATTCTTATTATGGTTGAACAGGATGAGAAGACGCTTTGTATATTTGCAGATCAATTACTAGGACAGCAGCAGGTGGTGGTAAAGACACTTCCTAACTATATAAAGAATACGCGGAAGATTATAGGGCTTACAGGCTGTACAATACTCGGGGACGGCTGTATCAGCTTGATTCTTGAAATTGGCGGACTCGTAAATAAGAGGGACTAAGCATGACGAAAATAGAGGTTCTCCGTCAAAGGCTCTATAGGGCAATTGAAGATGGCAATCTACAGGTAATACTAGAAATTAGTCAAAAACTAGATGGTGAAATAGTTGATTTTATGAGAAATACACGCATTAACAAAAAACGTAATTTGAAAGAAAATTTATACATAGAAGTACCATTACATTAGGAAGGAGTTGTAAAAATGACTGGATCAGTAGGACAAGTATTATTAGAACAGGAAGAGGATACGCAAAAGGATAGGTTTCTTACTTTTACATTAGGCAGTGAATCTTATGGTATTGAAATAAGGTATGTAACTGAAATTATCGGTATACAGCCAATAACTGAAATACCAGAACTGCCAAGTTACATTAGGGGGATAATTAACTTAAGAGGGAAGATTATCCCGGTCATGGATGTAAGGCTGCGTTTTAAAAAAGAATTTAAAAAGTACAATGATAGAACTTGTGTCATTGTTATTGATATCAAGGATATTTCTATAGGGCTTATTGTTGATAGTGTATCCGAAGTACTTACGATCCCCGAGTCGGATATCGTTTCACCACCGGATGTCAGCAGGGAGGGGAATAAGTATATTAAAGGTATCGGCAAAGTTGGAAGCGAAGTCAAGCTTCTTCTTGAGTGTCAAAAATTATTAAATGAAGATGATGTAGAAAACCTAGCAAATATCTAATTATTGGAGGAATAGCTGATGAAATGGTTTAATGATCTTAAAATAAGGGTAAAGATTATTTTATGTTTTATAATTTTAGCACTTTTTACAGGTGTTATAGGTATTATAGGTATTAGTAATATGGGTACAATCAATCAACGTGGGGATGATATGTATGTCAACAACTTTCTACCGGCGCAAAATCTTGCAGGCATACAAAGAGACCTCATTTTAGTGAGATCCACTTATCTTCTAATGCTTTATGAAAAAGATATGACTAAGTTTCAGCAAAGAGTGGACGATATAGCTGCGCTTGCTGAAAAAACGAATAATACACTTACCGCCTATGAAAAAATGATAGAGAGTGATGAGGAAAGAAGTCTTTATAATAATCTAAAAACTAGTCTTTTAACATATAGGGAAGTACGAAATGAACATATTAATATGATAAGGGCGGGTAATTTTGAAGAGGCATCAGTAAAAATCTCAGAATTTACAAAGGTCAGAGAAATTCTAGATAACGATGTTGAGAATCTCATTGCATATAACCAAAATGTTGCAAAAGAGATGGCTGAGTTAAGCACTAAAGATTTTAAAAGTCAATCCTTTATCATGACTATTATTATTATAGTTGGGGTTCTACTCGCTATTGGCCTTGGCTTAGGCGTTGCAAATATGATTAGTAAGCCGCTTAACCACTTGCTTGAGGCAGCAAGTAAGATAGCTGATGGGGATCTGGATGTCACCATTAATGTTAATACCAATGATGAAGTAGGTATACTGGCACAAGCTTTTAGAAAGATGACAGATAACTTAAATGATGTTGTCACCAACATAAGTACTGCGGCAGAGCAAGTGGCGTCAGGATCGAAACAAGTATCTGACTCAAGTATGGCTTTATCTCAAGGCGCTACTGAACAGGCAAGTTCTGTTGAAGAGCTCACGGCTTCACTTGAAGAAATTGCTGCTCAGACTAGGCATAATGCTGATAGTGCTGATCAAGCAAACGCACTTGCAGAGACCGCAAAAAGCAATGCAGTACAAGGCAATAGCCGCATGAAAGACATGCTTAAGGCAATGGAAGATATTAATGACTCATCGAATAGTATTTCAAAGATTATTAAAGTTATTGATGAAATTGCTTTTCAGACGAACATATTGGCGCTTAATGCTGCAGTAGAAGCTGCTAGAGCTGGCCAGCACGGCAAAGGTTTTGCAGTAGTTGCCGAGGAAGTTAGAAATCTTGCTGCAAGATCTGCAAATGCTGCAAAAGAAACGACTGATATGATAGAGGGGTCTATTAAAAAGGTTGAAGATGGTACACATATTGCCAGTCAGACGGCAGAGGCTCTGAATAAAATAGTAGAGGATGTTACAAGAGTTGCAGACCTAGTGGGTAGTATTGCAGTAGCTTCTAATGAGCAGGCAGCTGGTATCTCACAAATTAATCAGGGGATTATGCAGGTATCTGAAGTTATTCAAGCTAACTCTGCGACGGCGGAGGAAGGTGCAGCTGCCAGTGAGGAGCTTTCTGGACAGGCTGAGCTCCTTAAAGAGCAGGTATCAAGGTTTAATGTAAGAAGGTTATTTAGTAGCAATGTGCCTTCCTACATAAAAGGCGAAGTTATTAATCCAGAAGTGTTGAAAATGCTTGAAAAAATGAATGATAGAAAGAAATCTCATATGCATGAAGAAGCAGCATCGGCGAGTCATAAAAAAATTGTATTGAGTGATAATGAGTTTGGTAAATATTAATTTGTATTTGACTATCCTTACAGGCAGGTGAAATGAAGTGGTTGTAATTACAGAAAAGGAATTTAAACAGTTGTCTCAATACATTAAGTCTAACTACGGCATACATCTAAGTCGGGAAAAGATGACACTTGTTACGGGAAGGCTGAATAATGTTCTTCAACAAGCAGAATGTCATAACTTTACCGATTATTACAACCACATTGTTGCCGATAAGAGTGGCGGTGCGGCGATTACTCTCGTAGATAAGATTACGACCAACCACACTTTCTTTATGAGAGAAGCAGATCATTTTTATTATTTCAGAGATAAAGTGCTTCCATTTATTGTGAAGAATATTAAGGATAAAGATCTTCGTATCTGGTGTGCTGCAAGTTCTTCGGGTGAAGAATCTTATACACTGGCTATGATTTTAGATGAATTTTTTGGGGAGGAAAAAATGTGGTGGGATACTAAGGTGTTAGCTACTGATATATCTGAGCGGGTACTTGATATTGCCAAAAAGGGTATTTACAGTAATGAACGTATTGCGCCTCTGCCTCTGTACTGGAGAACTCATTATTTTAAGCAGCATGATAGGGAAAATGCCGTTCTCGTTGATAAAATTAAGAATGAAGTAATATATAGGAAATTTAACCTAATGGATACTGTGTTTCCTTTTAAAAAGAAATTTCATACCATATTCTGCAGAAATGTAATGATCTATTTTGACAATGAAACCAGAACAAAACTTGTCAATAGATTCTATGACCATTTAGAGGACGGGGGATATTTATTTATCGGGCATTCGGAGTCTCTTAATAAGGAAACTACTAAGTTTAAGTATGTTATGCCGTCCGTTTACCGCAAAGTGTAGATTGACCGTAGAGGGAGGATAGAGAGTGGTATGGGTAATGGAAGAAAGATCAGAGTTTTAGTGGTAGATGATAGTCTGTTATTTAGAGAAGTTATAGCTAGAGGCATTTCCACTGATCCTCAAATAGAAGTGGTAGCAAAAGCGATAGATCCTTTTGATGCAAGAGATAAGTTGCTGGCGTTTAAACCTGATGTGATGACTTGTGATGTAGAAATGCCCAAGATGAGTGGCATTGAGTTTATCAGAAAGTTACTCCCACAATATCCGCTTCCTGTTATTGTAGTGAGTACTGTGAGTGAAGCGGTGTTTGATGCTATGAACGCGGGGGCAATAGATTTTGTTACAAAACCCGATGTCCAGTCACCACATGGCGTTGAAAAGTTCATACATGATATGATAATAAAGATTAAGATCGCAGCTCAAGCAAAAGTTACACAGAAAGAAGCCGTAAAAACCACTAGCTTGCATACAGACTGTACATTCGCTGCTGATAAGATCATTGCAATGGGTGCTTCTACAGGGGGGACAGAGGCGCTATATCGTATATTAAGCCAACTATCTCCAAATATGCCAGGTATCCTCATCGTTCAACATATTCCCCCTATGTTTTCTAATATGTTTGCGAAGAGACTCAATAGTCAAACACAATTTAATGTAAAAGAAGCACAAACGGGCGACTATTTGGATCAAGGCAAGGTGCTAATTGCTCCAGGCGATCAGCATATGAGGGTGAAGAAAGTAGGCACTCGCTATAAAGTGGAAGTTTTTAGCGGTGAGAAAGTCAACGGGCATTGTCCGTCGATCGATATATTATTTGAGTCTGTGGCAAAGGAAGTAGGGAGTAATGCCATTGGCATCATCCTTACAGGCATGGGATATGATGGTGCAAAAGGCCTGCTCGCCATGAGACATAAGGGGGCAAGGACCATAGGACAGGATGAAAAATCCTCTGTAGTGTATGGTATGCCAAAAGTTGCATTTAATATAGGAGCGGTGGAGAAACAGGCCGCTCTTTTAAACATCCCACAATTATTAACTACCATGTTGAAGTAGGCAGTGTGACGTATTATTATAAATAAGAAGGAGAATGAATATGAGAATTTTAATTGTAGAGGATGATTTAGTAAGCAGAAAATTTTTATCCAAATTTCTTTCGCGGTACGGCGAAGTTGATGTGGTAGTGGATGGACTTGAGGCTTTAGATGCTTATTTATTAGCAGTTAAAGATGCTCAGCCTTATGATCTCATTTGTCTTGATATTATGATGCCGAAGGTGGATGGGGTAAAAGTTCTAAAAGCTATTAGGGATTACGAGACTTCTAAGGGGTTACTGCCCAAAAAGCGTGTTAAAGTTATTATGACTACAGCGCTTCAAGAAACACTTTTAGTACAACAAGCTTTTGAAATAGGTTGTGAGGCCTATGCTGCAAAGCCAATTGATACAGATAAGTTCGTAGAGGTCATGCGAAAGTTAGAACTTATTTAAGCTGCCTATTCACTAGTGCTACTGTGCCAATAGCACTAGTGAATAGGCGAGGTTAGCCTGATTGTCGATGTAGTCGATGACACAGTGAGGAGCTAGAAGACTCAGAAGTTTATCTATGGGGTTTTCCAGGGATGATAGATGCTTGTAATCGGGTATTAACCAAAAACAGAAATCCTACCTAATTGTTCTATTGAACATTAAGTAGGATTTCTGTTTTGCCCTTTATAAAGGTAAGGTCATTAAATATGGATAAGCTGGGTTAATAGTAACGATACCCGCAGCCATAACTTGGATAACCATATCCATAATAGCAATTGCTATAACCACTACAACCACTACAACCACCGTAACCACCACATCCACAATATCTGCCGTAGTTATAGCATCCACCATATCTACCGTATCCAGAGCAGCAACTGCTGCAGCCTAATCCAAATCCCAATATCAAGCCTAATCCCAACATATTAATAGCTCCCTTCAGTATATTCATAGTATAAATGAGCAGCTGGTATCATTGCTCATTATTCTACATAATATTCTAAAATTTGGATGAGTGTGACAAGAATCAACAGGTTATTTATAAGCCCTTAGCTGCATATAATAGTAAGTGTTATGTTTTTCCCAAAAGATAAGGATGGAGGGATTAATATGAATAAAAAAGACTTAGTGTGGTATGCAAGTTATGGATCGAATATGCTGAGCGAACGCTTGATGTGTTATATAAATGGCGGCAGAAATAGATTTAATGTGGGAGAGTCAAGGCGATGTAGGGATACTTCCTCACCTATCATGAGCATGCCGGTGACAATTCCTTATAATATGTATTATGCAAAAAACTCGCCCTCTTGGAACGGCAGCGCAGTTTCGTTCTTAGATATTACTCAACATGGGAAAGCTTATGGTGTAGCTTATTTGATCACCAGAGAACAGATGAGCCATATCCATAGAGAAGAAAATGGTGGGCATGAACTTGCGGCAAATAGTTGGTATAATATGCTGCTTGCAATAGATTCATTTGATGGGATAGATATTGTAACCATCACGAGCAGTGCGGTGTTTGAAAAAAGAGAGCCAAGCGCAGGATATTTAAGGGTACTAGCTGAAGGGCTCAAAGAACATTATAAATATCTAAGTGATGCCCAGGTCAATGCATATATTTTATCTCGTAATGACTAACTAATTTTATAATTTACTTTCATGTAGTAGGTGGAGTGAGTATAATAAAGGTATGAACAAATATTCAGATTTATTAAAATAAAAATAATTGCTCAGTAGACAAATATAGGGAGGTTTTTGAATGAATATTTTAAGTAACTGTTATAACAAGACACTGCCACATGGATTTGCATGGATGAATGAGCCAGTAGATTATAGTTTTAATGAGAATAGACTTATAGTAAATGCACCGCCGGCATCAGACTTTTTTAGAGATCCAGCTGGTAATACTATCAAAGATACTGCACCTTACTTATATACAGAGGTCGAGGGAGATTTTGTGCTTACAGCCAAAGTAGATGTTGAAATGATTGCAGAGTATGACTCGGGTTGTTTGATGGTGATGCGGGACGAAAAAACCTGGGCTAAAGTATGTTATGAATGTATTAAAGACATACCAACTATTGTAAGTGTAGTAACAAAAGGCACCTCTGATGATTGCGTCTCGTCTAAAGTTGGTCCTTGTAAGCCCTATCTAAAGATTCAAAAGTCAGGTAATTGTTTTGGCTTTCATTATTCTTTAGAGGGTATTACGTGGGAGATGGTAAGATATTTTCATATAGATGCATCTGATACTGTAAAAGTTGGTGCGGCTTTTCAAAGTCCTATTGGACAAGGCGCACAAGTGTCATTTGAACTATTGAACTTAGAAAAAAGAACGGTTAAGGATGTAAGGGTAGTAGCAGACAGTCTGGTGGACTAGGATCTATAGCCTACCAATATGTTCCTGCATCAGAGTAATTAACTTTTTACCAAAAGATGTGAAACGTTCTTCCTCATACCATCCCATGTTTTGCATATGCTTAATATCATCCCAAAACCAATAAAAAGCATTTTTTACAGGGAAAAGATGGCTTAAGTGTGCATTATGCTTATAGCGTTCAAGGAGTTTAAAGCGGTCGCCATCTGCATTTTGAAGATGAAAAAGATCCATTTCTTTATCAGCCCATCCAGCATCAATGGGGTCTATGACTGCGGTTATTTTAGCACTTTTTTTATCAACAAGAATATTCCATAAGTTATAGTCGCTATGGATCAATGAAGATTTTTTGATTGGTTCAGAAAAAATGGTATCAAACGCTTCAAGAGACTTATCAGCTGCTTCCATGACATAAGGAGAGATACAGTCCTTGTAATTTGAATGAAGCAGTTGGTGCATTTTATTTAGCCTATTTCTCAAGCAAGGTTTCCACTCATCAAACATCTCCGCTCTTGTACCAAATCCCCTCTTATGTGAGATGCTATGTAAATGTAGTAAATTCTCTATCATATCCTGAGCAAAGCTAGCGCTGTTTGGATGATCTGTCGGCAGCATAGAAGCATTAACGCCTTCTATAAACTCCATAATAAGTACTTCAAAAGGAATAGCTTCACTGTAATGATGTATATGGTAAGTTTGAGGCACTTTTAATAAAGCATATTTTCTAAGCAAACTAAGCTGCTCAGATTCAAGTACATTTCTTCCGCTATGCTTATACAATTTAACGATGACCTTATAGGGGTCTTTTTTTATTTTGACAAGATAAACTACGCCGTAGAATCCTTCGCCGATTTTATGTGAGGACAACATATCACAGTCAAAATACATAGCGATTAATCGTATTAGATATAGCGAATCTTTATCAAAACCGGATAGATCATATGACATTTTTTCATTCCCCCTAAGTATAAAAGATAAATTCTTGTAGTTATAGATTTCACATCTTTAAATTATAATTATTCAAAATAATATGTGATGTGAAATCATTCAGAGAAACAATTTTATAGTGATGAATAACTCAAGTTTATATATTGTTTCTCTATAAATATATCAAAAAAATTTGACTATTTTGATTATACAGTTGCTGTAATAAATTGTATAGACTGCATTGTTTAAAAACAAATGATTTTCATTTTAATACCTTTTTGCTATAATGTTAATACGACTAAATTCTCCTTAAAGTGATGTTTTTGTATTTTTTAACACTTCATATAATGTCACTTTTTGGAGATTTTTATATACTTAAAGAGTTATAATCTAGGGGGTTTTAATCATTTAGACTATATTAAAGGGTGTATAGGCTAAGTTATAGACAATAAAATATCTCGTAAAGGCAATTAAAATAAAGGGATGGGAGGTTTGTAGATGAATCAGATGATAAAAAGGTTTTATAGTGTGGGTATCATTGTTGCCATAACAGTAGCACTTGGTATGTTTTTAGAATATAGTCTTTTTGAAAAAGTAATCAAAGAAGAACTCCAGACAAATATTTCACTAAAAAGAGATAATGTTGCAGGGGTGATTAGTGGCAGATTAAGGCAAAAAGGACAGATGATAGCGGATGCTGCAGTTTTTATTGCTACTCAAAAGGAAGATGAAAATATCCTTCTTTTATTAAAGAAACTTATGGCAGATAACCCTTCGTTTTCATCTATTTATTTTGGAACGCCAAAAAATAAGATGGTTAATGGAAGTGGTTGGATGCCGCCACCGACCTTTGATCTAAGAACGCGACCTTGGTATAAAAAAGCAATTCAAGAAGATGGGCTTATTTATACGGAGGCTTTTTTGAATGCATCAAATGATCACTATGTTGTAACTGTAGCACAACCTGTTTATGATCTGGATAATCAGTTTTTAGGTGTGGTTGCAGGCGATATTTCTATTGAAGGCATACTTAACTTGATAGAGGATCAAAAAATATCTGACTATGGCTATTCATTTTTAATTGACGGTAAAGGCAATATACTTGCTCACCCCTCCAAGGCATATGTATCAACTGCTGAACCTATTAATATTAAAGCGGTTTCTGAAGGTCTTGCAGCAGCGATGTTTCAAAATAAGGCAGACATAATGCCTATTACACTTGAAGGGATACGAGGGTATGCGGCCTATCAGCCGATTGCAGGAACGGATTGGATGGTTGGAAGCTTTGTGCCGATGCATGACTATATCAACACCGAAAAGCAGATTTTGATGATTTTCTTGATAACTGGAATATCTGCGAGCCTTATTTTCTCCATTTTAGTGATTCAGCAGAGAAAACATATTATAATGCCCATTTTAGCATTTGATAAAGATATCCGATTAATCTCAGTCGATAAAAATATCAATTATCGCCTGCCTATTGAAACAAAGGATCCTTTTCGTATTTTAAGAGCATCTATTAATGCAGCTCTTGAAAAAACACAAGATTATTTTGGACGTCTTAATGAAAATCAAGAAGAACTCAAGGCCTCAAATGAGGAACTCACCGCGGCTTTGCAGCAATTAATGGCTACTGAGATGGAGCTTAGAGAAAGTGAAGAGAAGAATAAAGCTATAGTTAATGCACTGCCGGATATCATATTTCGCTTAAATCAAGAGGGGAGATTCTTGGATTGCCAGGTTGGTGATGAGACGCGCTTAGTATATGAAAAGAAAGATTTTTTAGGCAAACTTTTAATAGATGTGATGCCAGAGCCTATTGCGACAAAGGGCATAAAATATATTGTGCGGGCCTTAGAAGAAAATAAGCTTCAGATATTTGAATATAGTATAGACTTTCCGGATGGCATTAATCATTATGAGATGAGGATAGTTAAAATAAAGGGCGATGAGGTTATGGCAATAACCAGAGATATTACAGATCAAAAAAAGAACCTTTCTTACATTGAATATCTTAGCTATCACGATCAGCTCACAGGTCTTTATAATAGAAGATTTTTAGAGGAAATGTTGATAAGTTTAGATGAAACGCATCAGCTGCCGCTTACAATTGCTATGATTGATGTGAATGGATTAAAACTTACAAATGACGCTTTTGGACATGTAGCTGGGGACGAACTGCTAAAAAAAGTTTCTGAAATCTTCACAAAAGAATGTAGAGCCGAGGATGTAGTAGCCAGAGTAGGTGGAGATGAATTTATCATCTTATTCCCAAGAACAACTTATGAAGAGGCTGAAAAAGTTGTTAAAAATATTTATAGTTCGGTAAGCAATGAGCGTATCAGACAGATTATGATTTCTGTATCGATTGGATGGGAAACTAAATATGAAGTGGACCAGCCTATAAATGATATTTTTTCAAAAGCAGAAGAATATATGTATCGTAAAAAGTTAACTGAAAGCCAAAGTATGCGCAATGAAACTATCCGTATTATTATTAATACATTAAATGAAAAGAATGAGAGAGAAAAAATTCATTCCGAGAAGGTAAGTCTTCTAAGTAAGCAGATTGGCATAGCTATGCAACTAGATTATGAAGTGATTAAAGAAATTGAGGCAGCAGGTTTGATGCATGATATTGGTAAGATCGCTATCAATGAAAATGTGTTAAATAAACCAGAAGTACTGACAGAGACGGAATATGATGATGTTAAAAAGCACTCAGAGATTGGCTATCAAATATTAAAGTCAGTAGATACCTACTCTTCACTGGCTGAGAGTGTACTTAGTCATCATGAAAGATGGGATGGCCAAGGTTATCCCCGTGGACTAAGAGGAAAAGATATTCCACTTATTGCAAGAATTATAGCGGTTGCAGATGCATATGAGGCAATGGTATCAGATAGGCCTTATCGAAAGGGCGTGAGCCGTGAGGTTGCTATAAAGGAACTGATCAAGCATGCAGGAACGCAATTTGATCCTGAAATTACGGGGATTTTTACTACGCTCATACAATCTGATGATCGATGCTTAACGGTTAAATAACAGGTATACAACACATTATTTAACCGAAAGCAATAACTTTTTTAGGCATATATGTCTGAGAATTCAATATTGATGTTATCGACCTTATTTTGAATAGTATGGGCGGTATAATCTAAAGACGCTTCCGGCTGAGGTGTGAGAACAGCGGGAAGTGTTATGATAAATTCACTGCCTTGTCCATACTCGCTTTTTACACTTATATGGCCGTTATGTAATTCAACAAGAGATTTGACGAGTGATAATCCAATGCCGCTGCCTTCTCTATTTCTGGATAAAGACTTATCAACCTGCATAAATTTTTCAAAAATCAAGTCCTGTTTCTCCTTAGGGATGCCGATACCTGTATCTTTAACTGAAATATTTATGGCATCACCAGCATCGGTGATAGTAACTTCTATTTTGCCATCAGATTCAGTGAATTTTATAGCATTTGATAAAAGATTTAACACTATTCTTTCGATTTTATCAGCATCACAAGATATAATCTTTTCTTCAATATCCGTGTCAAAAACAAGACTTAGCCCTCTGTTTTCCATATAATCCTTAACGGATAAGGAGATCTCCTCAACAATTGATACGATGTTTTCATTCTTAAGGTCTAAGAGTAGATAGCCCGCATCAATTTTTGTAATATCAATGAGATTATTGACTATTCTAAGAAGCCTAAAGCAGTTTTGTTTCATAATACTTGTATAGTTTGTTAATTTAGAAGAGAAGCTATTTGAACTTTGATCTTTTTCTAATAATTCAATCATTTGTAAGGCGCTAAAGATGAGGTTTAAAGGTGTTCTAAATTCATGGGATAAATTCGCAAAAAAATCTGTTCTTATTTTCTCATAATGTATAAGTTCATTAATCATTCTGCTGCTTTCTTCGGATTTTTTCTTAAGTGACTCGGCCTTTTTATGCTCTGTAATATCATGACCTAAAGCCACCAAGCCCTTTTTACTGCCATCTTCGTTAAATAGTGGTATCTTTATCACATCATATATTTTGTCTTCTCCTCCAGGTTGGATAAACACTTCCTCAGCTTTTGAATAGCTTTTTGTTTCCCATGCAATATTGTCCGTTGACTTACAAAAACTAAACTGATGCGCAAACTCGGGTAGCAATTTGCTGAGTTCATCATCAGTTTTACCAATGATGCTTCTGTCGGATTTATACAGCTCGAGCATTGCCGTATTAGCTTCAATCCAGCGACCTTCAGAATCCTTGAAGCAAATGATATCATGAAGAGAATTAATAACCATTCTTAAGAGTTCATCACTTTCTTGTAATGCTTTTTGTGTGGTTTCACGCTTATAATTTACAAAAATAAGGATGAGTATGATGCCTGCTAATATGTATATGATTGCCCAAGTATAAACTTTAGGGACCTCGTAAAACTGATTGGGGGCATTATATAGGATGGAGCCTGGTGGTAAATTTGAAGGTTTGATATTAAATTGCTGCAGCTTATTATAATCAAACATATATTGGTGCTTACTATTTTTAACAACTGGCAGATCTGAGGGTGACTCGCCGTCTAAGATTTTAAGTACTAAATTGGCAGCATTTTCGCCTTCAACATAGCCTGATGTCATAAGTCCCCCTACAACACCATTATTGATATAAAAATCCCAGCAACTATACAGTGGTACACTGCATTTTGAACTTATAATGCTGCCGCTGTCTGCCATGGATATATGTACGCCTTTTGGGTCCTTGAAAGCTGATGCAATAAATACAATAGTATCTTCAGACAACGTTTCAACCATAGCGCTAACATAATCTAGATCCATTCCCTGATAAAAACTAAATTGGGCATTATATTTATCAACTAATTGATTAAGTATTTTTCTATTTTCAAGGCCTGTCGTTGTAGCATCTAAAATAACAATAATTTTCCGAGCTTGAGGGTGAAGCTTTAATGCGGTATCGAGTGTACGCTCAATATCAATTATTTCTGCTACGCCGGTAAAATGTTTATAACCTTCAATCAATGAGTCATCAAAATTATTGACACCACAAAATACAACCGGGGTGTTAGGAAATAATTTCTCACCATAACCTTTCATAAAATTAAAAGCATCATTATCTGTACAGATAATAATATCAAAAACTCTATTTTTATATTTATAATGATATAAATCATAAAGTTTATTGATGTATTCAATGCCGGAATAGTTTTTGCTATCCATATATTCTACGGTAATATCTATAGGGTAGTCAGCTAAACTTAATTGCTGTTTAATACCATTCAACTCATCATTAGCCCATATATCTTCCGGATGGTAGGAATTTAATACAAGTATATTTTTTTTGTTTGCTTCTTTAGAAAAGACCTCGATATTGGAACTCATAAATATAACCACAGAGATTAATAGAATTACTAAGTAATTATATACTCTCCATCCATTATTTTTCATAATGCGTACTCCTTATTGATTAATTTATAAACTAAGATAAAAGATTATCTTTTTGACTAAAAATTTTAAATATTTTATTATTCAAAACAGTGTAATCTTAACATAAGTGACATCATTAAGCAATATTTTTTTAGAAAGTATATAATTATAAAATATTTGATGTTTATAACGCTATTCAAACATAAAAAACCCTCTATTAAGAGGATTTTTTATGTTTGAGAAGCTTCATAGATTGCTTCTTTTTCATTTTGAGATAGGAGCTTTTCAGTAAAATAAGCAATAACGAGAATGCCAATTAAATTGATAATAAGTCTTATGACAGTAAAACGGGTTCCCATAGCAGAGGCTTCAAATAAAAGCAAAGGAATTTTAGTGGTTGACCACGCCCCTATAAAAACAAGAGCATTAGAGAGCTTGCTACCTTTTTTGAGTAATATGCCTGCAACCGGAAAAGCCGCATATAAAGGCCCAGCAGCAGCAGAACCTAAGAAAAAGGCAATCAGTATGCCAGTAAGTCCGGAGCCTTCCCCCATATATTTAATCATGGTTTCTCGTTTAACCCATACATCAAGCAGTCCGAGTAGTATGAAAATAGGAGGGATAACGGCTAACATTTCAATGATATTTTGACTAGTTATAGTAAGCGATTTAGTACCAATCTCAGGATTTATAATTAAAATAACACTATTAATAAGCAGTATAAATATAAATAAGCGATATCTTTTTAATAATACCATTAACTTTTCCATTATATGAACACCCCCATTAATGCAGAAACAATAAGTGAAAATACAAAGGCAAAAATATTTCTGAGCAATGTTGCTTTTTTGCCAAAATATTTAATCTCAATAGGTATAGTCACAACGCCTACCATCATCAATGTAGAAATAAAAGCTGCAATTTGCATATAGCCTGCACCGTTATTAATGAGGGCTGCGGCAAGTGGAAAGGCAACAAAAGCGGGGATAAGTGTAATAGAGCCAATAAATGCAGCAATCATAATACCAACCCAGCCAGATTCATTGCCTATGAATAAAGAGATCTGATCTGGGGTTAAAACTGAGAGCATAATCCCTATAATGAAGATAATAGCTAAAAATTGCGGCATTATATTCTCAAAGGACTTCCAAGCCTTTTTAAGAGCCAATTTAGTTTTTGCTTTACTTTTTATAAAAGATACCAAAAGTGCAGTAATAGATAATATATAAAAGATCTGTGTCAAGTTGTATCCTCTCCTTAAAAAAAACGAATATATTTTATTAGCACTTATTTTATCTAAAAAGCCAATAAGTTTCAGTGATTAAATCACTTTTGGGTAATAAATCGTTCTGGATAATCGAAGGACAGCTAAAATTTTTATAAAAGTCAAGAAAATCCATTTTAAACAATATGATAGAGGAGCATACCGATAATACCGGATCCGCCTATGACATAAATAGGACTTAGTTTAAATCGCCTTAGCGCTAGAATACTTACAGCAAATATAAACAGCGATATGAAATTAATACTTTCCTCATTATTATAAGAAAAGCCGCATTCTCCCCAGAGGGCCAAAATCAGAATGGATAAACCAGCAGAAGCAATGAGAGCAACTACCGCTGGACGAAGGCTGCTAAGGACACCTTGAACAGCAGCTAAGTTTTTATATTTATAATAAAAATAGGCCAGCGTTGAAACAATAATACTGGATGGCAAGATACAGCCAAAGGTAGCGATGGTAGCACCACCAAGTCCTGCAATCTGAAGACCTACAAAGGTAGCCGCATTGATCGCAATAGGACCAGGCGTCATTTCGGCAATGGTAATAAGGTCTGTAAATTCTGAGAGTGTAAGCCAATGGTTAATGTCTACAACTTGATTTTGTATGAGCGGAATAGCTGCGTAGCCACCGCCTATACTAAATAAGCCTATTTGAACGAAACTAAGAAAAATCTTAAAATGGATCATGCGTGTCATGCTCCTTTCTTTGCGGCCACAGGGGTAGAATGATACCAATAGCAATACAAGTCAGTATAATATAAATCACGTTTATGTTAAAAAAATACACAGCGATAAAGGTACCTATTAAGATAGATAAAGGTACTTTCTTTTTTTCAAGGACTATTCCATTTCCCATATTATATGCAACGTCAATAATAACAGCAGCTACACCCGCCTGCATGCCTTTAAGGGCTGACTTGATAATATTATTATCTCTAAAGGCAGTATAAAACAGTGATATGATAGACAAACAAATAAGCGGTGGTAAAACTGTTCCTATGACGGTTACGATAGCACCTAAAAGTCCGGCTGTACGATATCCCACTAAAATAGATGTATTAACGGCTATTGCACCAGGAGAGGACTGGGCAATGGCTGTTAAGTCAATCATCTCTTGTTCTTCAATCCACTTAAGTTCTTGCACAAACTTTTTTCGCATCAGAGGAATAATGACGAAGCCTCCGCCGAAGGTAAATGCACTTATGTAAAAAGTTGAGGTAAAGAGTTTAAGATAGGTCTTGTAATTAGGTTTCACACTACACCTCCTTAGGCATCTATAGCTTTAATTATATAACCTAAGAGCTTATAAGTAAAATAATGTTATGTTATAATATTGGTAGTTGATGGGTATAAAGTAAAATAATTAAAAGTTTTTTGGTAAACTAGAGGAGGGATTATGGGTAAAATAGTTAAGAAAATATTATTTGAGGATAGCTGGCAACTAGGCAGCAATGAAAGCTGGTTTTCTGAGATGGCCGCTTCGGGGCTCCATTTAAAAAGTATAGGCCGTTTATTTGCTGTTTTTGAAAAAGGAGAACCTACTCAAACGAAATATCAAGTGGCCTTATTAGATGAAAAACCTTCCCAGCAAGAAATTGCACACTGCAGGGCGGGCGGCTGGCAGTTGGCTGCGAACAGGGGCAAGTTTTACTTTTTTTCATCTGAAGAGTCAGGTAGTGCACTTGAGTCTTATATAGATTTTAAGAAGCAGAAAGAGACAGTATGTAAGCTAGAAAGGCAGCTTAGAAAAAATCTTATAGTGATATCGGTCATAATGCTGATATTTCTTGGGATGATGTGCAGTGTTTTATTCCTTACCGACAGACTTTTTTTGTCAATGGTTAAGGGTGGGATTATTCAGCAAATACTACTTGTTATTGTAGAATTATATGTTTTTTATACGGTAGTACGTAATTATATGTGGGCATATAAGCTTAAAAAAACATTTTTAGAAAATAAGCCTCTTTCATATAAAGCGAGAGGGAAGCTACATCGTTTGATAAATGGTATCGCTGCTCTTTTGTTTTTAAGTATTACAGTATTTATGGTATTTGCTCCGATTATGCAAATGGTAAAAAGCAAAAATAATACGCTGCCTGAGGCTAAAACAGATCTGCCAATTATAAGACTGATAGAAGTGGAACAAAATCCCGATCTTAAACGAAAGATTGGCTATAATAACAGGGGAGTAGATTGGCATAATCGTGTGAGCTATGACTGGAGCATCTTAGCGCCAATTCAGCTAAAGATAGA
Organism: Cellulosilyticum sp. I15G10I2; assembly: GCF_900095725.1. Lineage (NCBI taxonomy): Bacteria > Bacillati > Bacillota > Clostridia > Lachnospirales > Cellulosilyticaceae > Cellulosilyticum > Cellulosilyticum sp. I15G10I2. The sequence goes on along the minus strand of NZ_FMMP01000007.1, from coordinate 33,739 downwards.
TGAACAGGGTATTGTAAGTAATGAGATGTGGGAAGATAACAGTGGCGTGTATTCACCAAGTATCCATACCCAGTTCTATCAGTTGGCTTTTAATAAAATGACAGATGGATTCCTGCAGGATCTTATGAAACAATATCTATATGATCCGGACATTACGCCAAAGGAAATTAAGCATCCAGCATTTGATCAGATATATATTACGTCAGAGGATACTAAGAAACAAATTTTTGCAAGTTGGGATAATAAAGTAATTTATATAAGATATTATGGCAATAAAGATGTTGAGCATATCATATCTACTATTTCTAAAATGCCATAAATTTATAGCTTAACGGGGATAAGCTATAACAGTTTCTCCACCTAAATGTTTAATAAATTGTGTTTATGGTATATAATATAATAAATATATTGATAGGTAGACTTTACATACTGCTAAAGGGAGTGAGTAGATTTATGGTAGAGGTGGGTAAAAGATATACATTTAATAAACTTTTTGATACAGATTATAAAATAGAGCATATTTATCCATCAAAACAAAAAGATATGATGCAACTTCTAAGCCAGCTTCCATGTGAAGTTGAAAAAGTATATGTGTTCGGAAGCAGTTTGACACTACACTGCGGAGAGGAAAGTGATATTGACCTCTTAGTTATTGCAGATAAAAGTGAAGTCTTGTATAAAGCTTTTAGTACACTATTTAAAACACTAGATAATGAAGTAGATGTGATTATTAAGACTCAAAAGGAATACGATGAAAATGTAAAAGTAAAAAATAGCATTTGTGATGTTGTAAGTAGAGAGGGGCTGCTGATTTATGAAAGGGCTTTATGTACTAGCACGGACTGATTTACAAATGGCACAAAATAATTTAAGACTTTTAGAAGATGCAAAAGATGAGGTTTATTTGAATTATATTGCGTATCATGTACAGCAAGCAGCTGAGAAGATGCTGAAGTTTCAAATAGAAATGAAGGGTGAACAATATCCTCATACGCATAGAATAGGTGTATTAGTAGATAAGTGCTTGAACCTTCAAATAGATATACCAGAGTTGCTGCAAGATTATGATGTAGTCATTACTGAATGGGCTACAGGGACAAGATATGATAGTGCTTTTGTAACTTCTAAAAGACAACTTGTTAAAGTTATGGATTGTTTAGAGAAATGGTTCCTAAAAATAGCAGAACAATTTAAATAGTACCTAATAAAATGACAGTTCTTATTTTGATAAGAGCTGTTATTTTTAATCAATATAATGTGAAATGACATCTATAAGGCTATAGGATAATTTAAACACTACAAGACGGAGGTTGCAAAAATGTATAGTTTTAAAAATGATTACAGTGAAGGGGCACACCCAAAAATACTAGAAGCTTTAATAGCATCTAACCTAGAGCAGACGGAAGGTTATGGAGAGGATCATTATTCACAGAAGGCCGCTTGGTTATTAAAAGAGATGATAGGACGAGACGACATTGCTGTTCACTTCTTTGTAGGTGGTACACAGACCAATCTTACGGCAATTTCGGCTTTTTTAAGGCCTCATCAGGCAGTTATTGCTGCAGCTACTGGTCATATAGCTACCCATGAGACTGGTGCTATTGAAGCTACAGGACATAAGGTGATTACGGTGGAGACAAGTGATGGGAAGCTTAGGATGGACCATATCCAGTCAGTACTAGATGGACACACTGACGAACATATGGTAAGCCCTAAGATGGTTTATATTTCAAATTCTACAGAGGTAGGCTCTATCTATAAGAAGGCCGAACTTGAAGGTTTAAGTCAGTTTTGCAAAGCAAACAACCTGCTTTTATATCTAGACGGTGCAAGACTTGGTTCTGCGCTGACTTCAAAAGAAAATGATATGACCCTCTTAGATCTTGGCAGATTAACAGATGTCTTTTACATAGGGGGAACTAAAAATGGGGCCTTAATGGGTGAAGCTCTTATAATCTGTAACGACTTTCTTAAAGAGGATTTTAGATTTCATATTAAACAAAAAGGTGCCCTGCTTGCAAAAGGTAGGCTTCTTGGGATACAGTTTGAGGCGCTTTTTAAAGACAATTTATACTTTGAACTTGCAGAGCATGCCAATCAGATGGCAGTGCGCCTACAAGATGAAATCAAAAAACTAGGTTTTTCTTTTTTAATAAGTTCCCCGTCTAATCAAGTCTTTCCGATTTTTCCAAACAGCGTGATTGAAAAGCTTCAAGAAAAATATGCTTTTCATATCTGGGAGAAGGTTGATGATTCTTATTCGGCCATTCGTCTTGTAACCTCCTGGGCTACAAAAGAGGAGGCTGTTTCAAATTTCGTTAAGGATTTAAATAATATAGTGTTTTAAGTGGTAATGAGATGTTTTATAGTTGATGCAGAGCATAGAATAAATTATAATAAATTATAGAGAAAATATTGGAAAAACAAGTCAATATATAGAATATTTGTATACAGGATTCACAGGAGCTTACTCGTTTCATGTCTAAATTTTTAGATTGGGAGGTAAAACCTATGAAATATGTAGTTAAAATACTTGTTAAGTTATTAGTAACCTTTATAGTATTCACCCCTGTTTTTGTACAAGCAAGTAATGTGAATCCTTTTGATTTATTTGAAAATCATGGGTCTGTCATGCTGCTGATAGATACTAAGTCAGGAGATATAGTAGGGGCAAATAAGGCTGCAGTACATTTCTATGGATACCCAAGAGAAAAACTTCTAAGTATGAATATTAATGCAATCAATACCCTAAGTCCATCGGAAATTAGTGATGAGATGGCGGCGGCCCAAAATCAGAAACGTCATTACTTTATCTTTACACACCGATTAGCTGATGGGACGTTTAAAAATGTTGAGGTATATTCCTATCCCTACATGATGAATAATAAAGAGACTCTTTTTTCTATTATCCATAATATTACGCCAAGAATACAGGCAGAAAATACTTTAAGGCAGAGAAATTTATGGATACAAACCATACTTTTAACAGGAAGCCTTATTGTACTTATTTTTAGTGCAGTACTTATTAGAGCATTAAACAAAATCAAATCAGTCCATAAAGCGCTTGAAGAAAAAAATGTGCAGGCACAGAATTTGTTTAGTAATATGCAAGAGGGCTTTGCGCTTCATGAAATAATCTGTAATGAAAGGGGAGAACCTATCGATTATAGATTTTTAGATACCAATAAGGCTTTTGAAGCAATGACAAGCTTAAAAAGTGAGGCTATAAAGGATAAGACTGTTTTAGAAGTATTACCCGAAACAGAAGATTACTGGATTGAAAAATATGGACAGGTGGCGCTTAGCGGACAACCTTTGCATTTTGAAAACTACTCAAAAGAAATGGGGAAATATTTTTCAGTTAATGTATTTTCACCTGAAAAAGGAAAATTTGCCACACTTATTTCAGATATAACCACCCAAGTCTTATCGAAAGAGGCGATTGCAAGAGAAAAAAATATCTTAGAACGCATCTTAGAGGATACCTTAGCGGGCTATTGGGATTGGAATCTTGTAGATCATACAGAATATCTTAGTCCAGGATTCAAAAAAATGCTTGGATATGAGGATGATGAGCTACCAAATTCACCAGAGACTTGGCAGAGGCTGATATATGCTGAGGATTTACCTGGCACCTTAGAGTGTTTTAAGCAGCATGTTGATAGCCTAGGAAAGATTCCATTTTATAATGAAGTACGATACAGACATAAAGATGGGTCGACAGTTTGGGTCATCTGCGCAGGTCATGTTTTAGAATGGGATGATGAGAATAAACCTTTAAGGATGGTTGGGTGTCATATTGATATTACGGAAAGCAAGAAACTTGAGCAGTCTTTGGATGAAGAACGGGAGCGCTTTAAGATGACGATGTTGTCTATGGGGGACGGCGTGATCTCAGTGGATATAAACGGCAGGATTAAGATTATGAATGCAGTAGCTGAAAAACTAACCGGTTGGACTGGGGCAGATGCGTGTGGCAAGCCTTTTGAAGAAGTATTTAATATTATTAGTGAGCAGACAAGGCTAAGGTGTGATAGTCCTATCCAAAGAGTATTTGACACAGGGCAGATTGTTGCAATGGATAATCATACGCTCTTAATGACTAGAGATGGCAGAGAAATACCAGTAGAGGATAGCGCTGCACCAATCAAAGATAAAGAAGGAAATATTAAAGGTGCTGTCTTAGTATTTAGAGATTTTACGGAGAAAAAAGAGAAACTTGAGCAAATTAAGTATTTGAGCTTTCATGACCAATTAACAGGGCTATACAATCGCAGATTTTTTGAAGAAGAGTTAAAACGCTTAGACACAAGCAGTAATTGGCCTTTGACACTTGTCATGCTGGATGTTAATGGGCTTAAACTCATTAATGATGCCTTTGGTCATGTGATGGGGGACCGAATTTTGCAACGTGCTGCAAATCTCATGAGAACAGTATGTCGAACTGGAGATATCATTGCAAGAATTGGGGGCGATGAGTTTGTCATTTTATTACCTAGAACCAGTTCCAAAGAAGCAGCATGTATCCTCGAGCAGATCATTGAGGTCTTACCAGAAGAACAAGATGAATCAGTACATTTATCCATATCTTATGGATGGGCGACTAAGGAAACATCAGATGTGATGTTTTCAGATATTTTTAAAGCTGCTGAAGACCATATGTATAGACAAAAGCTTTCGGAAAGCAGAAGCATGCGCTACAAGACAATAGATAGTATTATTAAAACATTGTATGAGAAAACACTGCTGGAAAAGCAACATGCGGAACATGTCAGCCAGCTCTGTAGATCCTTGGCCCTTGCTATGAAGCTAGATAGTGATGATGTAAGAGAACTTGAAACAGCAGGGCTTGTGCATGATATAGGTAAAATAGCCATTGACTTAAGTATTCTTGATAAACCAAGCAAGCTAAGTGATGAAGAACGCAGTGAGATACAGAGGCATCCTGAAATTGGCTATCAGATAGTAAGAGCTATCAATGAATTTACGAGACTTGCAGAATACATATTAGCCCATCATGAAAGGTGGGATGGTGCAGGGTACCCAAGAGGATTAAAAGGAGAAGAAATACCGGTTGGTGCGAGGATTATGGCTATTGCTGATGCCTATGATGCTATGACGAGCGAGAGACCCTATAGAAAAGCACTTAGTAAGGAAGCCGCAATGGAGGAGTTAAAGAAGAATGCCGGAACGCAGTTTGACCCTGATATGATCTACGTATTCGACAAGGTTATTTTTAAAGATGGGAGGGATAATAAATGGGAGCTGGAGCCAAAGAACTAATGCATTTTTTATTAAACCAAATGAAGTCAATCCACGGACCTGTTGAAACAAGAAGTCTGCAGTCACCTAACCTATTTAGCAATATGCAGGAGGGTTTTGCGCTTCATGAAATCATTTGTAATGAAGAGGGAGAGCCCATAGACTACAGATTTTTAGATGTCAATAAGGCCTTTGAAGAAATTACAGGCTTAAAAGCTAAGATTATAAAGGATAAAACTGTTTTAGAAATATTACCTGAAACAGAAGATTACTGGATTAAAAAATATGGACAAGTGGCATTAACTGGAGAAACGTTGCATGTTGAAGACTACTCAAAAGAAATAGGGAAGTATTTCTCGGTCAACGTATTCTCTCCAGAAAAAGGGCAATTTATAACTTTGTTTTCAGATATAACGAGTCAGGTCTTGGCAAGAGAGGCAATTACTAGGGAGAAAAATATCCTAGAAAGAATTCTAGAGGATACCTTGGCGGGGTATTGGGATTGGGATCTTGTGAATGATACGATCTATCTTAGTCCAGGATTTAAAAAAATGTTTGGCTACAGTGACCAAGAACTGCCAAACTCTCTCGAAGCTTGGCAGAGGCTGATATATGCTGAGGATTTAGAAAATATGTTACAGTGTTTAAATAGACATATCAATAGTTTAGGAGAAACACCGTTTTATAATGAAGTGAGATGTAAACATAAAGATGGTTCGACTATGTGGGTGATTAGTGCAGGACATATTGTAGAATCGGATGAGAATATACCTTTAAGGATGGCCGGATGCCATATTAATATCACTGAAAGAAAAGAACTTGAGAGGTCTTTAGAGGAAGAAAGAGGGCTTTTAAAGGCAACGATGTTATCTATGGGAGATGGCATTATATCAGTGGATATCAATGAAAAGGTTAAGATGATGAATCCTATAGCTGAAAAGCTTACTGGCTGGACCCAAGCGGACGCTTATGGCAAGTCTTTCGAAGAAGTATTCAATATCATCAATGAACATACAAGAGAAAAATGTGAAAATCCTGTTCGCAAGGTACTTGAAACGGGTCAGAATATGGAAATTGTTAAACATACCCTTCTAGTCTCTAAAGATGGTACAGAAAGGCCTATTGAAGATAGCTTGGCGCCAATCAAAAATGAAGAGGGCAATATTAAAGGCGTTGTTTTGGTGTTTAGGGATTTTACAGAGAAAAAGGAAAAGCAAGAAGCAATTAAGTACCTAAGCTTTCATGATCAATTAACAGGATTGTATAACCGTAGATTCTTTGAAGAAGAACTCATTCGGTTAGATGCAGAAAAAAATCTGCCTTTGACATTGGTTATGCTTGATGTGAATGGACTTAAGTTAATAAACGATGCTTTTGGCCATTTGATCGGGGATAAGATTTTACAAAGAGCGGCAGCAATCATGAGAAGAGCATGCCGCGCAGATGATATCATCTCGAGAATAGGGGGGGATGAGTTTGTCATTTTACTGCCTAAAACCACCTCTAAAGAGGCTGAATGGATTATGAATGCCATCTCTATTGAGACACCAAAAGAAAAGATAGAATCCATTAATTTATCCATATCTTATGGATGGGCAACCAAGGAAACACCAGATCAAAAAATGACTGATATTTTCAAACAGGCAGAAGATCATATGTACAGACAAAAGCTTTCAGAAAGCAAGAGTATGCGCTACAAGACAATAGATATTATTATAAGCACATTACATAATAAAACCCTAAGAGAAAAACAGCAGGCAGAACGTGTCAGCCAGTTCTGTGAAGCCATAGCAAGGGCACTTAATTTAAGTGAAGAAGAGATCAGAGAGCTTAGAACGGCAGGGTTAATGCATGACATTGGGAAGATCGCTATTGATATCAGTATTCTTGATAAGCCTCGTTTATTAAATGCAGCAGAACGCAGTGAAATAGAACGACACTCAGAAATTGGTTATCAGATATTAAGATCTATTAACGAATTTACAAGACTTGCAGAATTTGTATTAGCCCATCATGAAAGATGGGATGGCAGAGGTTATCCAAGAGGATTAAAAGGTGAAGAAATACCAATAGGTGCTAGAATTATCGCCATTGCTGATGCCTATGATGCTATGACTAGCGAAAGACCTTATAGAGAACAGTTAAGTCAAGAAGAAGCCATAGAAGAGCTTAGAAAAAATGCTGGTAGTCAGTTTGACCCAGAGATTGTTAAAGCATTCCTTGTAAATGTGGGTGCATAAAAGGTAATAGCGGTAGTCCTTGTTTGATATGAATAATCATTTCAGACAGGGATTTTTTTAGTGCATTCATCATATGATTTTTTTCCTGCAATTTGACAAATATTCTAACAATGTAATATAATTAAAGACAGGTAATCATTAGAAATGAATACTGGACGTGCTGAATTCCTGCATATTAAAGTAAGCAGGATACGGGGGAACCAATTTTGGGGGTGAATCCAGAACATTTTCTGGTAGGGCTAGAGATCCTTTCGGCCCGAACCCGACAGCTAACCTCGGAAGCTTTGAAAGGAAGGGGGGTATCGCTTTTATTTTTAGTCCCAAAATTTTTCCAGGAGGTTGATTGGCCTATGAATAATATTTTTGAGATACAAGAAAAAGTAAGAGAAGATAATCAATTTTTTCATTTGAAACAAACTATTGAGGATTATGAATTTATTAAAGATAAGATTAAAACAGGACTAGAAGATAGTGACAAAATGAAGTTTCAAAAAAATAAAATTTTACATAAGCTAAATGCCACAGAAGCGCAGTGGAATGATTATAAGTGGCAGCTTCAAAATAGATTTACCCGGACTGAGGACCTAGGAGATATTCTTGGACTTGCGTTAGATGAAAAAGAGAAGATTATGACTGTTGGACGTACTTTCAGATATGGTATATCACCTTATTATATGTCTCTTATCGATCCAGATGATGATCTATGCCCTATTAAACGTCAGTCTGTACCTTCTTTTATTGAACTTAATGATGAAGGGGAGCTTGATCCTATGGATGAAGCTGGGTGGGCACCAGATGAACTGATTACAAGAAGATATCCTGACAGGCTTATTATTAAGGTTACCAATCTCTGTGGGATGTACTGCAGATTCTGCCAAAGGCGCAGGATGATAGGCGAACATGATAAGCACTCGTCTAAGGAAAAATTACAAAATGCCATTAACTATGTAAGGGCCAATAAGGAACTTAGGGATATTTTGATAACGGGCGGAGATGCTTTTTTGCTGGATGATGCCACGATAGAATGGATCTTAGTGGAGCTTAGAAGCATTAAGCATGTAGAAATCATTCGTTTTGGCACAAGAACACCGGTTACACTGCCGCAAAGGATTACCCCTGAACTCGTTAATATACTCAAAAAGTATCATCCTATTTATATCAATACCCATTTTAACAGCCCAAGAGAGATTACCAAAGACTCTAAAAGAGCTTGTGAAATGTTGGCAGATGCGGGTATTCCTCTAGGTAATCAAATGGTGCTCTTAAATGGCGTAAATAATGATAAATATGTTGTAAGAAAACTTAATCAAAGTCTCCTTAAAATGAGGGTTAAACCCTATTACATATTTCACCCAAAGACCGTAAAAGGTACATCACATTTCTGGGTAAGGATAGAAGAAGGCATGGAGATCATGGAGTCTCTAAGAGGACGGACCTCCGGTATGGCGGTGCCGACCTATATTGTAAATGGACCTAAAGGGCTTGGCAAGACGCCTATTCTTCCAAACTATATTTCTTATATTGGAAGTGAAAAGGCGGTACTTCGCAACTGGGAAGGCAAAAGCTTTGAAATTAAGAATAGAATATATACTGAGTAAACAATTATGAAGTCTTTAAATCCCTTGTGTAAAATTGGATATAAAGTTAAGATAGCTTACGCTGCTAGATATGTGATACTATATAAGATAGATCAGCGTATTACTGATTAAAATATAGGGATAGATAGGACAAGATAGATGAGACAGATATTAAGACTAGTCATTTACATGATAGGGATTGGGATTCTTTCGCTGGGCGTTATAATTAATACAAAAACTGGTTTAGGTGTGTCGGCGCTTAATTCAGTACCTTATGTGATCTCTTATGCAACAGGGCTTTCACTAGGTAATATTACAATTGTTTTGTACATCTTTTTTATTATTGCGCAGGCTATTTTAATGGGTAGAGATTTTAAGGTAGCTTTATTATTGCAGCTGCCATTCAGTATTTTATTTGGAAGATATACAGATTTTTTTAATCAATTTGTTCAGATAGAGCCTACAAACATCTGGAGCAGGATTTGGCTTTTGGCAGCAGCTATCACACTAACAGCACTTGGGGTAGTACTTACAGTACATATGAAAATTGTACCCAATGCACCAGAGGGGTTGGTGCAAATGCTTTCTGAGAAACTGCAAAAAGACTTTGGTTATGTAAAAAACTGGTTTGATGGGATATTTGTTCTAATAAGTACTATTTGCGGCTTTCTTTTAGAGGGAAAAATAATCGGTATTGGAATTGGAACTATTATGGCCGTTCTGTTTGTTGGCAGGCTGGTGGCTTTATTTAATAAGTTATATGGAGAAAAACTGCATGTATTACTGGTTGCCCCGCAAAGTCAAGAGACAACTTTTACCAAAGAAATAGTTTTGACGCAAGAAATAAAAGTATCAGGTATAGAGTCTCATTTAAATTAACCAAGGCCCGCTCATAAAGAGCGGGCCAAATTTATAGCAATTAGGATTAAATTTTAGATATTTAACATTTTTAAAATATCAGCTTTTGATTTTGCGCCAACAGAAGAATTGACAACCTGGCCGTTTTTGATTACTTTTAGTGTAGGAATACTCATAACGCCATAGGCGCTTGCGAGTTCAGGCTGTTCATCTATATTAATTTTACATATTTTTGCTGTTTGGACTTCTTGGGCGATTTGATCTATAACTGGAGATACTGCACGACAAGGGCCGCACCAAGGTGCCCAGAAATCAAGAAGGACAGGTTTATCAGATTTCATGACTTCTTTTTCATAATTCTCTCTGGTGATTTTAAGTGTTGACATAATTCACATCTCCTTTCGGTTTTTATAACATTTTTATAACAGAGAATATTTTTTTATAGTCTGTTATAAATTGACTATAGACTTATTATATGCTGTTCATAGCGTTTTATCTGTAAGAAAGTCACAAAACTAAAAATATAAAAATAACGGTATTTTCATGACTTAACGGAAGTAGAAGCTAGAGCGTTATACATAGATTTGGGATTTAAATTAGAAAAGATGTGGATAACTCAGGATGTGAGGCGGGATCATGTGGATGGACCTTGACTGAATGTGCTTTGTGTAAAGAAGAATAATGAGATAGTTATCATAAAAAACGCTGAGAACCCCAGTTAGTAAGGGCGCTCAGCGTTTTTACGTATTTTTGCGATAGTAGATGCGATACTGAAGAGGGGTCATACCCTCTTTCTTTTGAAAGATCCGGATGAAGTTACTTTGACTGTTAAAACCGGCATCGAGGGAGATCTCAGTGATACTCTTATTGGTAAAGTGCAGTTCGTTTTTTGCAAAGGCAATTTTTTTAAGCAAAATATACTGCTTGATAGTGAAGCTGGTAATGTCTTTAAATAAATGAGCTAGGTAGTATTTATCGAGGAAAAATAACAAAGCAAGTAACTCTAAGGACGGCTCTGTTTTGAAATGTTCATCAATATAACTTTGCACTTCAAGGACGCGTTTGGTGTTTTATCCTCGAAGCTTTTCCAAAATTTGTGGAAGTGTTGATTGCTTTTAAGGATGCGTTTTTTGGTATTCTTATGCCACTTATTATCTTAGGGGAAATCTACTTAGGTTTTGCTACACCAACGGAAGCGGCAGCTGTTCAGATTTTAACACCGCTTTTCCTTCCAATCATGATTGATATTGGTATAAATCCTATCCACTTTGGGGTAATTATGATCGTAAACCTTGCTATTGGTATGCTGACTCCACCTTTTGGACTCAATCTCTTTGTAGCATCAGGGATCAGCAAGATGTCTATTTCAGAGGTTATTAAAGGCACGCTGCCGTTTATTGCGTTTCTTTTATTTACCCTGATGGTCATAACTTTTGTGCCCCAGATGTCTCTTCTGTTAATTAAATAGTCAAAAAGAAGCAGGAGAAAAAAATCTTCCTACTTTTTTTGTATGCGAATCAATAGTTCTTTAGCTTGTGGGAATTAAATAATACATGAGTATAAAATAATTCTTTATTGAGAAACAATAAAGTAAGAATGACTAAGCATTTTGGAGAGAGAAGATGTATTTAGAGCATCTACACAGATAGGAGTGTTTATAATATGCAAATAGATATCCCAGAATTATCACTAGTAACATTAATAGGTGCATCTGAGGGCGAAAAGTCTGTTTTTTTTAAGGCGAATTTTAACGCATCAGAGGTTTTAACCTTTGATTATTTTAAAGACTTGATAGAGGATGAAAGTGAGCAGATAACCCAAGAAGATATATTGAATGCATTATATGATGTAGCGGGCAAGAGGCTGCGTGATGCTAAGCTAACCGTCATAGATGCGGATAATACACAAGAAAAAGAGAGAAAAAGAGTAGTGACACTTGCTAAAAAGCATCATTGTTTTCCAGTAGCCATTGTATTTAATGACCTCCTATCAATAGAGGAAAAAGCACATAAAATCAGCAGTCTAGAAAAAGAAGGGTTTAGGTATGTGTATGTATTTACTGGCGAGGAAGAGGCACGTCAGGCAGAAGTGTTACGTACCAAACTATACAACAATAAAAGAGATATCCACGGGCCCTTTGATATCATTGGAGATGTTCATGGGTGTTATGATGAATTGTGTGAGCTCTTAGAAAAATTAGGTTACGTAGTAGATCGGGATAAATACTCAGCCTATTCTCCAGAAGGAAGAATTGCAGCATTTACAGGAGACCTTGTGGACCGCGGGCCTAAAAGTGCAGCGGTATTAAGGCTTGTTATGTCTATGATAAAAGAAGGGACGGCATACTGTACGTTAGGTAATCATGATGGCAAGCTGCAGCGTAAACTAAAAGGTGCAAATGTTAAAATTGCTCATGGGCTTGAAATCACATTAGAGGAGCTGTCTCATGAGCCGGAAGCATTTGTAGAAGAAGTTAAGCAGTTTCTTGATAAACTTATCAGTCACTATGTTTTTGATGATGGGAAACTGGTAGTTGCCCATGCGGGGCTCAAGGAGAAGCTGCACGGCAGAGGATCAAAGAATATTCGTAACTTAGCTATGTTTGGAGAAACGACAGGCAAAGTAGATAAGCTGGGACTTCCCATAAGGCTTAACTGGGCAAAAGGCTATCATGGCAAAGCATTTGTTGTTTATGGACATACCCCTAGGGAAAGTGTAAAAATCATGAATAACACAGCGAATATTGATACAGGCTGCGTATTTGGAGGGAAGCTGACAGCACTGAGATATCCCGAGAAGGAGATCGTGGATGTCAAGGTTAAGGCTGTTTATTATGAGCCTTCAAGGCCGTTATTAAAGTAGAGATGGAATAGTCTGTATTTTTAAAAAAATATCCCTTATAATAAAATAAAAAAGAGTTTATAGGTATTTGAACTGACCTTAATTCTCAGTGTCTATAAACTCTTTTACTTTTTTTATGTATTTTCTCTTATTAAAAAAGAACCACCAATAATAAAAAATTATCTATACTCTTGGATAATAAAAATTAATACATTTGCGAAGGAGAACATATGAAATCTAGTGTAGTACAAATAGTAATTAATCTATATATAGGTTTAATTGGATTATTTTATATAGGAGTTATGATTTTAAAAAAAGTATATGAATTAGAACTTATAAGAGAAGATTTATATTTTTATTTACTAATAGCTATTAGTTTTGGCATTTTAATTAGCATATTAATCAATACTAAAAAAAATAGTATAATAATAATATTTTTATTAACCATAATACTTATTTTATTTACAATATCTTCCAGATATGCTTCGAAATATATCTTATTAGAATCTCCTTCTGGAAAACATAAAATTATAGCTCAAAACACTCTTGTCGGGTTTGAAACTGGTGCCACTAAGTTTTATAGAGTGCAGATGCTTATTTTTAAAAAATATCTAAACGCAATAATACTTGAAAAAACCGGTGGGGTAATAATAAATGACAAGTTGACAACACTACAGTGGATAAATGAGGATATACTAGAAATTAGATTTAAATATCACTACAATAATGAATTACATATATATAAAGTGAATTTTAATACAAATAAAATTTCAACAGATATAAGTATTTTACGTTAATTTTCTATTATTATATGTAATTTCAATGTTTATTTTTAAGAATAGGATATACGTTCTAGTTTCATATTAATTTTTAATAAGGTGAAGTTATGTTTGAATTATTAAATAGTCTTAGATTGTAATTATAAAGTTGAGGAGAAACTATGAAAGCGGTTCTTGTAAATATAATAGAAAACCTATATATAGCAATGATCGGAGTATGTTATATTATAGTAATGATTTTAAGAGAAGTATACAAGTTAGTATTAATAAGTGAAGAGTTATATTTTTGTTTAGTAGTAGCTTTTGGTTGTGCAATAGTAGCTCAATATATAAGAAAAAATAAAATAAATAAAAAGGTTGCTATGACAATAACCATTTTTTCACTTGTAGTATTTGTATATATAATAATAGGAGTATTTGAAATGAGTACAAGGCAAATTCAAATACAGTCACCTTCAGGTGAATATGAAGTTCTAACAAAGTATACTAGTGCAGGATTTGAAACTTCATCTTCTGATTTTTACATAAGGAAACTATATTTATTCAAGAAATATGTAGGGAGCATATTAATAGAAAAATGGGGAGATATAATGATAAGTGATCGCACAAAATTAGAATGGATAAACGAAGATGTACTAGCTATAGAGTTTAGCCATCCTTCTGGTAAATTATATAAGTTTAAAATAGACTTTAATAAAAGCTCATTTATAGAATATACAAATCCTTATTATTAGATTAGCTTATCTGTGCTTTATTTTGATTCCTGATTTTACCCTAGACGAGTTGTGAAATAAGAGTCTAGGACAAGATTAGCTGTCGGACAATGAGCCACTAATAGGAAAATGAGTGTAAATTATGAGCAGTTTAAAAGTATTTAACTGTCCGATTGATGCTACTACAAGCTTCTGAAATCTGTTTTCGGAAGTAACCTTTTGCTAATGACTTATTTTAGACGGTAGGCGATTAAACGCAGTTGCAATCTTATTTGATAATCTTCTTTTGACAGATATAGGAAAAAATAGTATCATTAAGGCATAAATTGGATTATTAGCGGGGGTGAAGTTTGGTGAAAATTATTCATACAGGGGACTGGCATATCGGTAAACAAGTTAACGGCTTTCATATGACAGAAGACCAAGCATTTGTGATGGAGCAAGTGTTTGAGATTATAGAGGAAGAAAAACCAGAAGCATTTGTGATAGCAGGAGACTTATATGACAGATCGGTACCTCCTATAGAAGCTGTAGAGCTTCTTAATAGAGCCTTAAATAAAATTGTGAGAGATTTAAATACACCTGTTATTGCTCTGGCAGGCAATCATGATGGGAATGAAAGACTTGAATTTGCCAGTGAGCTTTTAACAAACAGTGGACTACATATAGGCGGACTTATTAAAAGACAATGTAAAAAGGTTGTATTACAGGACGGACATGGTCCTGTTAATTTTTATCTGATTCCTTATGCACCGCCGGCCGTTGTAAGAGAACTCTTTGAAGATAGTGCCATAAAAACCCATGATGATGCTATGCGCAAGATTATAGAATCAATTCATGAAGAAATGGACGTTAATGAAAGAAATGTAGCAGTAGCGCATGGTTACATTACTTATAGAAGTGATAAAGCCAAAGAAGAATGCGACTTAGAATTTAGTGATTCTGAGATAGGTGGGATAGATCTTATTAATGCATCCTATTTTGACAGATTTAACTATACGGCACTTGGGCATTTGCATGGGCCTCAAAAAGTAGGCAGTGATAAAATCAGATATTCGGGGTCACTTCTCAAATATTCTTTTTCCGAAGTGAATCAAAAAAAGGGTCTAACGATAGTTGAAGTGTCAGAAGATGGCAGTGTTCATGTAAGACTTAAAGCGTTCAAACCCAAAAGAGACTTTAGAATACTTAAGGGTAAAATGGATGATCTACTTAAAGAAGAAGTTTATACACTCGGTAACCGGGAAGATTATATTAAAGTGGTGTTAACAGATGAAGGGGAGCTTATAGATCCGGTAGCTAAAATTAAAGGAACCTATCCTTATTTTATGGAACTCCAAAGAGAGAACAAAATAGCAAGAGAGAAAGCGACCAATATCGCAGCAGATTTTAGGGACAAGACAAGGCTTGAACTTTTTAATGACTTTTATAAGGATATGAAGGGCGAGGAATGTTCGGATGAGGCTAGGCGGCTTATGGAAGACATCATTCATGAGATAGAAAGGGAGGGTGATGGGCTATGAGACCTTTAAGGCTTGTTATAAAAGGCTTTGGGACGTATCTAGAAGAGCAGGATCTAGACTTTACGCTTCTTAAGGATAAAAATATATTTGTTATAACAGGGGACACCGGGGCCGGAAAAACTACTGTCTTCGATGCCATTAATTATGCTTTATACGGAGATGCCAGCGGCAAAGAACGGGAGGGTATCTCGTTTAGAAGTGACTTTGCGACACCAGAAGAAGAGACTAAAGTAGAACTTTGGTTTGCCCTAAGAGATAAAGAATATTATATCAAAAGAGAGCCTTCTTATTTAGAAAAGAAACTAAGAGGTGAAGGCGAAAAAGAGCATAAAGCCTACGCAGAGCTTCAACTTCCAGACGGCAAAGTGATAACAGGTATTAAACCTGTTACAGCAGAAATCGAGAAGATCTTGGGTATTAACAAAGATCAATTTAGGCAGATTGTAATGATTCCTCAAGGAGAGTTTAAAAAACTCCTAACAGCAGATAGCCAGGAGCGAGAAAAGATTTTCAGAAAGATATTTGGTACAGAAGTTTTTGAGAAGATCCAAAACAGAATGAATACCGAGGCTAATGAACTGGATAAAGAAGTAAGGCTTAAAAGAAATGAAAGAGATGCTAAACTAAGAGACTTTGACTGCAAGGAGTCTGATGAAGAACTCTTTAGAATACTTCAGTCTAGTGGTATGAATCTAGAAGAAGTTTTTAAAAGAGCCGAAGACGTTATTAAACAAGATATTAAGCTTAAGGAACAAATAAGTGAAGAAGTTAAAGAGATTGAACTGGCTATAGAAAAGCTTAATAAAGAACTCGTTCAAGGGGAAAACATTAATAAGAAGTTTGAAGACCGCACCAACTGCCAAAAGGCACTTAAGCACCTTGAAGATGACGTTGAGGGATATAAAGCCAAAAGGTCTGATTTAGATAAAGCAAGGAAAGCTTTAACAGTAAAAGGTTTTGAAGAAAAGTGGGCAGTGAAGCATGCTGCTTTTAAAGTACAAGACGAGGCACTAAAGGTTACGACGAAAGAGCGCATCAAGCTAAAAGAAGACTATGATAAAGCTGTGCAGCAACTAGAAATAGAAAAAGCCAAAGAAACTGAGAAGAAGCAGCTTGAAAAAGCGCTTAATGAAGCCGAAAAGCTAAAAGGTAAAGCACAAAAATATGATACCAGTAAAGAGCTTGCATCTAACCTTCAAAAAGAAGCAGAACGTTTAAAAACATCTTTAACTGAGCTAAACACACAGATTGATAAAGACGAGGCAACGGTTAAAGTCATCGATGAAACAATGCAAAAGATAACAGAAGCTGAGAAGGATAAGCTGCAGCTTGAAGCTTTACTTAAAGAGCTTAAAGTAAAAGATGAGGAACTAATAACTTTAAAAGATTTGATAGAAGGCGTAGAAAAGAAGCAAGAAGAACACGCTGCATTAAAAGTAACGTTTAATAGTATTGATCAAGCTTTTGAAGCTGCTAAGAAGCAATACGAGACGGTTGAAGAGATCTTTAGAAGAGGACAAGCAGGGCTTCTTGCACAATCTCTCAAAGAAAATATCCCCTGCCCAGTATGTGGATCCCGGGAACACCCCCGCCCAGCCGTTCTGCTGGATGAGACGGTTGATGAAAAAGCTGTAGACACAGCGAAACTCGCTTATGAAGCAGCCCGTACTACAAGAGATGACTGTCTAAGTAAACTTACAACATTAAACACAAATATTACACTGGCTTTAAGTGAGCGTATTAATCCGCTTATTAAAAAATTGCTTCAGCTAGAAGAAACAGCGTCTCTTCAAGTGGCTTATACGGAAGTAAAGATGTGCATCAGTCAAAATAAGCAGCTTATAGTGGGGCAAACGGATCGTTTAAAAACATTGGAGACACAGATTCTTCAAAAAGCACAACTTACGGCATCCAAAGAAGCGCTAAATCAAAAACTTACAGTGAGTAAAGAAGAATTGAAAAAACAAACAGAAAGCTTTACTGCAAAACAAGGGGACCTAAGTGCAGCTAAAGAACAGCTTAAAATGATAGAGGAAGAGTTTGAGGGGAAAGTTAAAACCTATTCGGAGATTTTAACTGAAATGTCTAAGGTGCAGACCAAACTAGAAGGACTAAGTAAGGCTTACAAGCTAGCAGAAGAAAACTATAACAAACTAGCAGCTTCACTTGGCGAAGCAGAGGGCAAACTTATCAGTATTCGTACTAATCTTGATGCAGCCCAAAAAGAAAAAGAAGAAGCTGCCGAGCTTTTTAAAGATAAAACGCTTGTGCTAGGCTTTGCAGATTATAAAGCATACAAAGCAAGCTGCATGAGTGAAGAAGAGATTGCACTTTTGGATAAAGATATTCAGCAATTTGATGCGAGGCTTGAAGCTGGCAGGAAGCTTTATGAAA
This sequence comes from Cellulosilyticum sp. I15G10I2, assembly GCF_900095725.1. Lineage (NCBI taxonomy): Bacteria > Bacillati > Bacillota > Clostridia > Lachnospirales > Cellulosilyticaceae > Cellulosilyticum > Cellulosilyticum sp. I15G10I2. Next base: position 15,552 of record NZ_FMMP01000007.1, on the reverse strand, counting down.
AGGCTTGTGAAGAGGTTAAAGATCTAAGTGTGATAGACCTTAATCTTATTAAAGAGAACTTAAAGTTAACTACTGCAAAAAAGGTTCAAGTGGTAGATCAGCAGCAGCTTCTTTTTGCTAGAGTACAAAGCAATGAGAAGGTGTTAAAGGATGCTAAAGTGCTTAGTGATAAGATTAAAGCAAAAGAAGATAAATACAGATTAGTCGGCGAGCTGGCTAAAGTAATGAAAGGGGATAATACTTACAGGATCAGCTTTGAGCGCTATGTACTGGCAGCTTATTTTGATGATATTGTAGAGGCATCTAATGTGAGATTTGGTAAAATGACGGGTGGCAGATTTGAGTTGCTGCGAAAAACTCAAAAAGGCGATGCTAGAAGTCAGCAAGGGCTAGACTTAGAAATAATGGATAACTATACGGGTAAAGCAAGGTCAGTAGACACTCTATCAGGTGGGGAGAGTTTTAAGGCATCACTGGCTATGGCACTTGGGCTTGCAGATGTGGTACAGTCTTATGCGGGAGGGATACAGCTGGATACAATGTTTGTAGATGAAGGTTTTGGGACTTTAGACCCAGAGTCTCTAGAAAGTGCCATAAACTGTCTAGTAGGTCTTCAAAAAAGCGGCAGACTGGTAGGTATTATTTCGCATGTGCCGGAGCTTAAAGAAAGAATAGATGCAAGGCTGGAAGTGACCCGGATTGTAAGAGGTAGCAGGGCCATCTTTAAATTATAAGAGAGTCATGATTGTGGGATGGCTTAAATATGCTTTCTAAATGTTTAATAAAATCTTTATTTGGTATATAATATATAAAATAGTAATGGATCATAAAGCACCTTAGGGTGCTTTATTTGTGAAAGAGGAATTTTTGTCTTGCAAGCTATGGAGCCGATTTTCCTGTTTCACAAGCGCGTGCATTCTTTGCACGGGTTTGTGCGCTGGATAGAAAAGGAGATTATAAAGTGGCAATTACATTAGACGATGTCTTCGAACAAGCAAGCAGCGAATTAGTTTTTAAAAGGGGCCAGAAGTACTATCAAAACGGGCACGTTGGCAAGAGTACTGTAACCCAGTTAAAAGATGGTACGAAGGTAACTGCAAGGGTAGAGGGAAGATATGATGATTATCAAGTGAATATCGAAGTAGATGAACGCGGCAATATACTCTTTGATTGTGAGTGTCCGGCTTATTATGAATATGATGGTGCTTGTAAGCATTCTGTAGCACTGATGCTTAAGTATTATTATGAGATTCAGTCTGCCCCAAAAACAGAAATACAAACTCATTTATGGGGTGGTATTGAAGAAGACAGATACTCAAAAAGCCTGCTTGCTTACTACGAAGACCAAATTATGCGGGAGCAGGAACTAGAAGTAGGAGCCCATCCAACACTCAAAATTTATCCTAAACTTATCGAAGATTATCAAAATGCTTTTTTATTAGGTATGAGTGTAGGGGATAAAAAAGCTTATGTGGTTAAGGATCTTTATGAATTCACAGATAACATGCTAAAGGGCAATAATGTAAGTTATGGTAAAAGTTTAGAATTCATTCATGATATCAGTTTATTTGAAGAGAGTGCTAGAGCGCTTGTTACATTTATCATGGATAAAACAGTAGAGTATATAGAAGTTTTAAAACAAGTGGGTATGTATAGAGGCTTTAATAAAAATGACCGTAAAACAATTCCTTTAGGAGCCAAGGCCTTTGATGAGTTTTTTGACTTGGTAAAAGGGACAGAAGTTGAGTTTGTTGGCAGCAGCTCTTATAAAAAAGTTCAATGTATTGAAGGTGATCCGGTGTTTACTTTAAGTCTGATTAAAGAAGAGCCTTATTATCACCTTACCACCTCACTTTGTGCATATCGTCCTATTTTATGTTCAAACAATAAATATCTTTTAGTTGAAGATAAACTTTACCGTTTAAGTGAAGGCTTTGGTAAAGATGTTTTTCCGGTACTTGTTTATATGCATGAAGGTGGCAGAACCAAAGAACATAAACAACTTTACTTTACGGATAATTTAATCAAACGATTTATGCTTACAGCCTTATCCAAGGTTGAAAAATATCTGCCTGTTGTGATAGAAGAACATATAAGAGAAGAAGTTACACCGGAGCATGCCAGCATTAAGATTTATTTAGATATGGACGGCGAGGGTAGCATTATTGGAGATGTTAAGATTGGATACAAAGGCTTTAGTTTCAATCCTTATAAAAAGCCGACAGAAGAAGAGCGTATAAAGATCAGCCAGCTCGTAAGAGATGTACAAAGTGAACACCGTTTTAATACAGTGCTTAGAAACTATGATTTTCGTTCATTTCAAGGGAAGATTTATCTAAAAGAAGAAGAGGATATTTATCATTTTCTAAGAAAGGGTATAGGGGAACTTATTGAAGTCTGTGAAGTTAATGTAACAGATAAACTCAAAAATATGCATGTTGTTAAACCTTCCATAGGGCAGGTAGGTATTCGCATTGAAAATAATATGCTCCATGTAGCTTTAAGAGATGTAAGTATGCCTATGGATGAAGTAGAACAGGTACTAAATGCCTATAAGACAAAAAGTAAATATTACCGTTTAAAGGACGGTTCATTTATAGATATAGAAGATGCGGGTGTAGGAGAATTTGCAAATATTATAGAAGGACTTGGCATAACCGGAGAAGACTTGCAAAAGGGTGAGGCGCTCGTACCTAAATATCGCGCACTTTATCTGGATCAGCTGCTTAGGCAGAATACAGAAATAGAGATTAATCGTGATAAGTACTTTAAGCAGATTATCCGGGATGTTAAAAATGTAGAAGATGCCGACTATGAAGTGCCAGGAGAGATAAAAGCTACCCTAAGAAGCTATCAAAAAAGAGGCTATAGATGGCTAAAGACAATGGCACACTATGGTTTTGGTGGGATACTTGCTGATGATATGGGACTTGGAAAAACCCTTCAAGTGATCACCCTCATTGCCTCAGAACTAGAAGATAAGCTGCTGAAGCCTTCTCTTGTAGTGTGTCCTACATCTCTAACCCTCAACTGGGAAAATGAAATTCAGCGTTTTGCGCCACATCTTAAAGCTCTTGTAGTAGCCGGGAATATAGAAAGCAGAAAGGCGCTCTTTGATGAGATTGAAGGATATCATATTGTTATTACTTCTTATGAACTGCTTAAAAGAGATATTGAATATTATAAGGAGATAGCTTTTAGATACTGTATTGCAGATGAAGCACAGTATATTAAAAATGCCAACACCTTAAATGCTAAAGCGCTCAAACTCATACAAAGTGAAATAAGCTTTGCTTTAACGGGAACGCCTATTGAAAATTCACTGGCAGAGCTTTGGAGTTTATTTGATTTTAGTATGCCGGGCTATCTTTTTAATTACAATCAGTTTAAAGGGAAGTACGAAATGCCTATTGTCAAAAATCAAGATGAGATAGCTACCATGCGACTCAAAAAGATGGTTTCGCCATTTATTCTAAGAAGGCTAAAAAAAGATGTACTTAAAGAGCTTCCAGATAAAACAGAAACTGTTATTTATAACAATATGGAAGATGCTCAGAAAAAACTTTACCTGGCTCATCTTGCAAAGGCCAAAGAAGAACTAGATCAAGAAGTAGACCAAAAAGGTATGGCAAGAAGTCATATTAAAATACTCTCCCTGCTTACAAGACTAAGGCAGCTTTGCAATCATCCGGCACTTTATCTGGAAGACTATGTAGGCGGCAGCGGTAAGCTTGAACAATGTATGCAGATTGTAACTGACAGTATAGAAGCAGGTCATAGAATACTGCTCTTTTCTCAGTTTACCTCGATGTTAGATATTCTTTCAAATGAGCTTACGGCGCGCAACCTTCAGCATTTTATGCTGACGGGTAAAACGAAGGTTGAAGAGCGCATGCATATGGTCAATGTTTTTAATACCACAGAGGTACCGGTATTTTTAATCTCCCTTAAAGCCGGTGGTACGGGTCTTAACTTAACAGGGGCAGATGTTGTGGTCCATTATGATCCGTGGTGGAATCTATCCAGCCAAAATCAAGCTACAGACAGAGCCTATCGTATTGGACAAAAAAATAATGTGCAGGTTTTTCAGCTTATTACGAAAAAATCTATAGAGGGAAAAATTAAAGAACTTCAAGATAGGAAAATTGGGCTCACCGAGAGTGTGCTTCAAGAAGGGGAGAATCTCATTACTAAGATGAGTGAAGAAGAGCTTCGCGGGTTGTTTGAAATCTAGGAGGTGATTGAATAAGTCCGTGGGGGCAGGGGTGGTTTTTGCCGTTCCAGCCTACCCACCAGACTGTTCACAAACTACAATCTATAGTTTTCTACAGGTCCGCAGGGGAATTTTAGGGTTCTCCAGTTGCTCGCTTGCGTATTTCTAAAAATCTAAGCACTTTCTTTAAATGAACGCCGCAAACTCGCTGCGCTCAAACAGTGCGGCTAAAAGCCATTTAAATAAACTGCTAAGATTTTCTATACGAAATACTCCAGAGGCAACTTCCAAATCCTAAAATCTCCCCTGCTAAGCTTTGAATTATTTAGGTTTGAATTAGTTGGAGGACAGTCTGCCACTGCTAAACCCGTGTCGCGCCTAAAACTACTCCCGCCGGTCCGGCTATATTATGAATAATACGAATCGCAGGCTAATCTACTAGGTGATAGGTACTATAAACTACGTGTGTGCTGCTAGATTATAAGCACTGCAAACTTGCTGCTCATCTTAGAGAATGAGTTCTGCGATGGTAGAATTGTAAATGCAAGAACAAAAAACTCTGATAACAAGCTGGCATCTTTATCAACATACGCGCCCGAGGTGAAAATTTTAGTCTCATGCGACAAAGCCTAGCGTAGATTTTAAAATATATTTACAGTTGAACAAGACTAGCTTGGTGGGCTGGGGATGTTTTTTAGCTCGACTCGGGTTTGGCTGTGGGTAGGCGGGAGAGATAAAAAACATCCCCAGCATGCCAAGCGGACCTTAACATTCGGATGCTATAAATTTCAAAAGAAAAAGCTATATAATGAATTAAAATAAATGAGATATAAGGAGGAGAAAAGAATGGGAGAAAAAATGGAAAGAGGAACGGCCTGGGAGCTGCTTTGCGAGTATAATCAAAGTGAAGCACTTAGAAGGCATGGGTTGGCGGTCGAGGGAGTTATGAGACACTTTGCGAGACTTTATGGTGAAGACGAAGAGGTATGGGGTGTTATTGGACTTCTTCATGATTTGGATTATGAAATGTATCCAGAGGCGCATTGTGTAAAGTCTCAGGAGCTTATGAAAGAACGGAATGTTCCGGAGAGTTATATAAGAGCTACAGCTTCTCATGGTTATGGGATTGTAGTAGATATTAAGCCAGAGACAAATGCTGAGAAGGTACTTTATACGATAGATGAACTTACAGGACTTGTTGCAGCGGCAGCACTTATGAGACCGTCTAAGAGTGTGATGGATTTGGAAGTAAAATCTGTTAAAAAGAAATTTAAAACAGCGAGTTTTGCAGCTGGTGTGGACAGACAAGTTATCTTAAACGGCTGTGAGATGTTGGGGAGAAGCTTGGAAGATATCATAGAACATACTATATTGGGAATGCGGGAAGTACACGAAAGCATTGGTTTATAAAAAACACAAAAAAAGGTGAGTTATACCCATTTTATGTGGAAAACCTGTGCATAACGCTTGAATTACAAGTGGATTATGTGGATAAGTTGATTTTTTTCAGCTTATAGACGAAAAAGACATGGTGTATAAAAGTTACCCGTATAGAAGAATAACAAGAGGTGAAGATAGCTGCAAGACAACTAGCTTCACCTCTTTGGGTTGTTGTTGATAAATTATAAAATGTGCAATAAGGTTTTATAGACTGATACGCCTAAGTGATTTTAGACCATACCGTAAAAGGCCTATTGCTAAAATAAAGGTGGCAGTCAATAAGGAACCTAAAATACCAGAGGTACTTGTTCCGAGTTTTTCTATGTAGCGGATTGGAGTCATTGGGGATTGATCTATTTTAAAAGTATAATCAGGGAGAATTGCAAAGTGCTCCTGCAGAGCCTCTGCTTTATCGTATAAAACACCTTCGGATTGGACTTCTTGGGTACCAGTTATTTTTGATATTGCCCATTCTAGTCCATCAGGATTTGAGGATGCAAAGAGAGAAAAGACTCCGCCGACGATGAAAGTGCAGAGCATGCAAACAATAATAAGTTTTTTCATTTTGAGCTTTGGAAAATTATTAGAGGCAGCATCTACGAGTCTGGGGTGAGATTGGTGGATAAAAATGAGTACAGTTGAAATAATTGCGCCTTCTACAATACCGATCGCAAGATGGATAGGCTGCATAGCTAGCAAAAATTCACTAAAGAGCATAGTTGTTCTGCCGGATATCAGTGTCTGCATGACCACACTAAAGGCGCCAAGCTGTAAACCGATGATAGAAGAAAGCATAGCGGCACCAATAAGTTTCTTTTTAGAAAAGCCGTTATGCAGCATAGGTTTATAAATAAGGGGATAGGCTATAAAGCAAGTATAAAAGCCAAGATTAAAAACGTTACAGCCATAGGCAAGAAGACCACCATCTGCAAAGAATAGGGATTGAACGAGTAAAATAGCACCCATTGCCAAAAAGCCTGCATAGGGACCAAGTAGGATTGCAAGGAGCATACCACCGCCTAAATGGCCACTTGAACCAGTGCCAGGGATGGTAAAATTGATCATTTGAGCAGCAAAAACAAATGCGCCTATGACGCTCATAAGCGGAAGTTTGTCTTGTAAATCTTCTTTTGGTATCTTTTTAAGAGAATAACCCATAATAGTCCCTGTTGCGGTGAGCATAGTTGCAGAGACAAGGGGGGAAATGAGTGCATTAGCCATATGCATGAATATCAGCTCCTTAAATTATTATTTTTATACTCTATACCAATATATTAGGACTATAAGATAATCATGTATAATATTTACAAACAATTTAAAATGACGTTTATCGTATGGAAATATGCAAAAATATGAAGGAATAGCTTATCAAAATAGTGACTAGACTATGAGTGAATATTGGATACAGGTGTGAATATCTAAGGAGAAATGTGAATAACATGTGGATAAATGGGGGTAAAACACGAAAATATGTGGATAAGTGTTTATAAACAATAAGTTTAGAAGACAATACCTAGTGGGATATGCTATAATAAAAAAAGTTCAAAATGGGAGGGATAAAATGCTTATTTTAAAAGAAAGAGTGCTTTATAAGGCTGTGAAGCTTTATATTGAATACACTCAAAAAGGAGATATTACGCTCTATACCTTGGTTATCGATACACAAGGCGGAGAACAAGTTAATGTGTATGCCCATGATGCAAAAAGAATAATAGATTTTATATTTGATTCTATTATTGCGGAACTCAATAATAATCCTAATAAAGTAATAGATCTTAATTATATTATTAAAATGGCATATGAATAAAAATTGCTCCTTTAGGGATGTTAGATAGTAGACAACCTAAAGGAGTTTTTTAGATAAAGAGCAGTAAATGATTATGAGGAGGAAGAAATGCTATTAGATTATACAAAGAAAGAACTTGAAGAGCTGGGTAAAATATATGGGATAAAAGGTATTTATAAGCTCAAAAAAACAGAACTTATAGAAATTTTACAAACCTATATACCTGCTAATATGGCCAATGTACTTGTGATGCTCACACCAGAAGAACTAGAGGAGTTTGAAGCCCTTATAGCTAAAGATAAATATGTTAAGGGGAAGCCGGATATATTACAGGATTATAATCTCTTAGATACAGCCCTTGTGGAACTTATAGAAACCAAGAAGGGGCTTAAATTAACGGTTGATTTAAGGATTAAAGAAGGTTATAAAAAGTTAGATATGATAACCATAAAGGAACAAGCAAGAGCAAACGACAGTATAAGAACTCACATTATGGGCCTTCTTAACTTATACGGAGCTGTTGAAATAAGATGGGTATGTGAGCTGTATACCAGTTATCATCATGCGCAATTAGATGAAAAACAGGTTATAGACTTTATGGAGAAAGACAGAACACTTTCAGATAGAAGTAAGGTTGTAGACAACTATATCGTAGAAGAGATGATCTATAGTATAGATGAAAAAAACTTTTATGAATTTATCCGCTTAACAAAAGACAAACAGTATTACATACCAGCTAAGAACTATATTGAGCTTGTTAGTGACGAGTTGTATTATGATAATACGCTGCAAGTCCAGATGCTTATGAGCTATCTAAGAAAAAACTTTACATCAGATGAAACAATTATCGAAGAGGCTGTCCTTGCTATTATTATGATTGCAAGAGTGGATTGTAATGAAGATGGAGATACAATCAATATAATGCTCGAAGAGTGGGCGGCTATAGGAATTGAAATCCAAGATTTTAAGCAGGAGAATGAGGCGGTTAAACATATTCTTAATGTTATAAATACAACAAGAAAGTGGATTAATAAAGGATATACTCAGGCAGAGCTAAGTGTGGGCAGCTTTAGTAAGCGAGAAGATAAGATAAGGGTGCTGGATGTGGGTAAAAATGCATTGTGTTCTTGTGGAAGCGGTAAAAAGCATAAAGACTGTTGTGGCAAAGCAAGGTAAAAGCGGACTGATATCAAGTATAAGGAGGTGACGCTATGCGCTATGTAATAGTGTGTGTAGTGCAAGGAGAAGCTGGAGAATTTAATAACCAAATGAGAAAAGAAGTCTGGGAAAAATTAAAAGCGAAGTCCTCTAAGCTGCCAGCTCATTTTACGATCAAGGCCCCTTTTGAATATGATGGTAAGATTACAGAACTAGAAAACACATTAGAGAATTTTTGCAGATACGAAAAAGCAGCACCCTTTAAGCTGGATGGCTATGGGCACTTTGGTAACCGGGTGGTTTATATGCATGTAGATATGTCTATGGAGGGACAAGTCCTTCATGATAGGTTAATTGATGTTATGAGTAAGGTGCCGTATATAGACTTTGATAAAAAAGATGGCAAGGATAAAACGTTCCATGTAACAGTAGCCTCAAAAGGCATACAGCCGATCTTTGATCAATTGTGGCAATATGCAAATAGCAGACCTTGCCACTTTAGTTGTATGTTTGATAATATCACTATTTATAAGTGGCAAGATCATACTTGGCAGGTGCATAAAAGCTATCACTTAAACTAAAAGGTAAGTTGTAAAAAGGTGTTTTAATAACCAGACTTTTTGCAACTCATTTCACTAATTTGAACTTTAAAAATAGTAACAGCTTCAATTTGTTTGGGGCTGTATGCGTAGCTCTTATTATCAGTGTACTGGCGCATGATAATATCCAGGGCTTCTTTTTTATCTAGAGGATCTTCGACCAGAGAGACTTTTCCTAAACCTATTATGCTTATATATTTCATACTGCAGTTACAAGCCAGATCTTTTATTACGAGCTCTGTATCTTCTTCAATTTCAAAACAGACATTAGGGTTTTTACTGATAATGTCTATTTTTTTGCCTTCTTTTGCAGAGTGGAAGTAGAGACAATTATCCTTATAGCCAAAATTCATAGGGACAATATAGGGGATATTTTCTAGAGAAAAACCCAGTCTGCAAATAGCTGCGCGTTTTAAGACAGCTTCTATTTCTGATAGATCTTTGACTTCTTTTTCACTTCTTCTCATAACATGCTCCTTTAACAAAAATTAGATTTATTTATTTAGTTCGATTATACATGATTATTATTGGCGTGTCTTCTGGATTTTGCATCTTCTGATATTATAAGGAAAGCATACAAAAACTATAATATTTAGCGTAGATGTTAAATATTATAAACTATATTAATGAAGATTAAATTAAAGTTATAGGCGAAGAATAGCGAGGGGGTTATTTATGGTATTAAACTGTGCACATAGAGGGGCAAGTGCTTATTATCCAGAAAACACAATGCTGGCATTTCGTAAAGCTATCGAACTTGGGTGTGATGCCATCGAGACAGATATACACGTTTCAAAAGATGGGAGGCTTGTACTGATTCATGATGATAAAGTAGACAGAACAACCAATAAGAAAGGTGATGTCAAAGATTATACCTTTAAAGAACTTGAAAGGATGGGAGTTCCAAGTTTAGAACAACTTATCGTACTGGCCAAACGGTATGGGATTATTTTAAATCTGGAGCTTAAAAGTGGGCCTGAATGGTATGACGGGATTGAAGAAAAAATTGTCGAGGCGGTAAAAAGGTATCATATTATCGATACTACCATTATTTCAAGCTTTAATCACTACGCCTTAGTAAAATGCAAGGAGCTTTGTCCGCAGATTCAAATCGGGCTGATTTATGTAGAAGCTATTTATAAGCCGGAGAAATATTGTGAGTATGCAGGAGCAGAAGCCATTCATCCATTTTATCTCACCTTAACCAATCAAGAGGTAGAAGCGCTGCACGGTGCTGGGTTTAAAGTGCGGCCATTTACGGTCAATAGTGAGGGGGCATTAAGACGGATGATTGAGATGGATGTAGATATGATTATTACAGATTATCCAGACCGTTTAAAGCGTATTTTAAAGGGGTATAAGATGATGTCTTTAGAAACAGTTTACGTAACTAGTAAGATTGACAGTATGGCAGGGCGCAATACATTAATATGAGATAATAGGAAACCTTAGTACACGTAGGAACGATTGATCTTCTAAGGGAAGTGATCAAAGTTCTAATGGGGATATTGTTGTAGCGTCAATTAATAGGTGCTATAATTTTATTTAGAAGATCATTAAAAGTGTTAAGAGAAGGAACGCAAACAATGAAAATTATTGTAATAGATGGACAGGGCGGCAAGATGGGTAAAATGATGGTCGAACAAATCAAAAAAAGAATGCCAGATTTAGAGCTTGTTGCGATTGGCACAAACAGCATTGCCACGGCTGCGATGCTAAAAGCGGGCGCAGACCATGGCGCGACAGGAGAAAATCCTGTTGTATTTAATAGCAAATCTGCAGATGTTATCATAGGCCCAATTGGTATTGTTGTTGCAAATGCGCTCTTAGGAGAGGTCACCCCCAAGATGGCTCAGGCTGTAGGGGAGAGTGATGCCTACAAGCTTTTAGTGCCTGTCAATAAATGCAGGCATATTGTGATCGGTAAACAAAATCTGTCGCTTTCAGAATACATTCTGCTTACTGTAGAAGAGCTTATGCAAATTATTAATCATTAGTCCTAAAAACAAGATCGGCTGATTGTTCAATCTGCATGGCTGTAAAATAAGCATTTTCTAAGGGAATCCACTCTGCCACGAACCTTTGATGAAGACGAGGTCCGCTGCGCTGAAGAATACGTCTGCTCTGAGAATCTGCGTCAATGGACATAAATACCTTTAGCTGATACATCTCACATAGGAATGGATGAAGGCTATAGACACCCTCGATGATATTGATATTCTTTGGGTGTACAGTTACATATTCAGTTAATTGACCAATAGAGCAGTCGTAGATTTGATAAGTAAAAGTCTGCTTTTTATCAAGCTGATTAGCTACTTCTTCTTTAAAACGCACATAATCTACATTGCCGCCAATTTCGGCCAGGCGTTCTTTTGTTTTTTGCTCCGGTCGCAGAAAGAAATCATCCATATGAAAGAGGTTGCACTTATAAATCCCGCCAAGTAACGCCGCTAGTGTACTTTTGCCGCTGCCACTATTACCATCAATGCCTATAGTAACTGCAAGTCGGTCTTTGACAAGAGTATCTATAGCGCAAAAGAGGTTAAGGTAATCTGCAAACTCTTTTTTTACAATACGGTAAGAAGGATTGTAATATTGTCTGAAAGTATTGCTGTGATGGGTAGGGGGATAACCCTGATTTTTATAATCATCAAGATAGCCTTTCACTTCTATATAACTAAAAGGGATTTCTTCGGTCTTACAGCAAGAGAGTAGTGTGTTCAGCTTGCCTTCGAATGAAGATACTGTTCCTTTAATCGTATTTGCAGTATAGATAAACAAACGATTCAATGTTTCTAAGGATAAGGTACAGTGCTTAAGCGGTGCAAGATGCAGCCGGCATAGGCCGCTGCCGATATCCTCAAATAAATCCATGTCAAAAGAGGAAACTTCCGAGGAAGTTTCCCATTCTTTTTGCAGCCTTTCGAGGCTGCTTTTTTCATCTAAAATCATATGTTCCCCTGCAAATTCATTTTGATAAATCAGTTTGACAAGGTCCTGTATTTCTAAGTGTGGATATTTTGAGATATGTCTTAACAATAATTCCTTCATTCTTACCCCCATTGCATATCACAAGTGTTGCTTGTGATACTGCCACAAATGAAAAGTTGAAAGTGTTTTTCTTTCAACCTTTTAACCTAGTTTCTCGAGTAAATGTACTTTTTTTAATGTTGTTAAAATAATCGGTATTAAGATGAGCTGGATAATGATACCTGGGAAAGCAGTAATAAAGGCGCCAGATATAAAAGCAGGCCATGCATAAGAACCGCCAGCCATGCCTAAGAAGACAACATTTGCAGCACCCATTACAATACGGCCGGCGAGCATTGCTATTAGAAGTGCAATCAAAACGTTTATTTTCTTGCTTGCTAAAAAGCCAGCAACAGCGCCGTAAGCTGCAAGTTCAAAAGCCATAGACGTAGCCACAGGGAATATTGGCGGCATACCGGTAATCATGCTTCCTAAAAAAGGTACAAAAATGCCTACAACAAGTCCGTATTGCCATCCGCAGATAAAGCCGCATAATAATACCGGAATATGCATGGGTAAAAAGATGCTTCCAGCCAGTGAGAAGGTGTGGAATATCATAGGGATAATAACCCCAATTGCAGTAAATAACCCGGATAATACTAATTTGTTAATTGCTGTTTTATTCATTTAGATCCTCCCAAATATAAAAGTACCACAAAAGTGGTCGACTTTCCTTGGGAAAGCAGTATACCTTCGTGGTATTATTTTTTATATATTTATTCAATACATTAGTGTGTCAGCTTCGGCCGACGGATATAAAAAGTATATCAGGAATAGTATAAGGTATCAAGCGGATCAATAGATTTAATTTTACAAAGATTTAATCTGTATTTTAAGTATAATGCCCCATTAAAGTAGTATAATATTTTAAAGGTTAAATCAACTTATATTTAAAGGTTTAGGAGGAGAGCTTATGGTACTGAATTTTGCCCATAGAGGTGCAAGTGGTTACTACGCAGAAAATACGATGCTTGCTTTTGGAAAAGCTGTTGAAATGGGATGTGACGGTATTGAAACAGATGTGCATCTGTCAAAGGATGGTATTCCGGTGCTTATTCATGATGAAACAGTAGATAGGACAACTGGTAAGAAAGGCTATGTAGAGGATTATACTTTTAGTGAACTTGCAGAAATGGGCATACCTTCTTTAGAACAGTTGATTGTACTTGCGAAAAGGTGCAATGTCTGCTTAAATATAGAAATCAAAAATGGACGAACATGGTATGAGGGTGTGGAAGAAAAGGTAATAGAAATCCTTAAAAAGCATAAGATGATTGATAAAACCATTGTATCGAGTTTTAATCATTATGCTATGGTGAAATGTAAAATGCTTTGTAAAGAGCTGCAGACAGGTCTTTTATATGTAGAAGCGCTTTATAAGCCGGAAATGTATTGCGCTTATGTAGGTGCAGATGCTATTCATCCAAACTATATTGTCTTAAACAAGCAAGTTGTTGAAGATGTTCATAGAGCTGGATGTAAGGTAAATCCTTATACGGTGAATAATGAAGGAGAAATGCTTGCATTAATAGAAATGGGCGTAGATATGATTATTACTAACTATCCGGATCGTTTAAGTCGTATTTTAAAGAGATAAAAAATCTATTTAGGGGATAGAAATATGAATCAATTAAATTACAAGAAGACTTTTATATTAGGATTTGGTTTTTTTGCGATTAGCATTACATGGTCAGTCTATAATGCATTTATGCCTAAACTTTTAAGTGAGTTTATTACAAGCTCGGCAATGATTGGATTTGTGATGACTTTTGATAATTACTTTGCACTCTTTATGCAGCCGGCAATTGGCATCTATAGTGATAGAGTGCGAACGAAATGGGGACGGCGAATGCCTTTTTTAATGATAGGTATGCCGCTAGCTGCTTTATTTAACCTGCTTATTCCTAATTTTAGCGGACTTATAACGCTGATTTTATTTTTAGTTTGTATGAATATAAGTATGAGTATTTTTAGAACTCCCGTTATTACGCTTATGCCAGATTTAACCCAAATAAAGCATAGAAGTAGGGCCAATAGTATTATAAATTTTATGGGAGGATTAGGAGCGCTCACTGCTTATATAGTAGGATCTAAACTTTGGACAATTAACTTTAAACTGCCTTTTTACCTTTCGGGCGTATTGATATTAGGTTCTTTTATTATTTTGTTTCTCTTTATTAAAGAAAAAAGAGATGTCATTCATTATGAGCAAGCCCAAGAGAAGGTTAACGTTAAGGATGGACTCAAAAAGGCTGCACATAATGCTAATGTCCGCTATATGCTTTTTGCAATCTGTGCTTGGTTTATTGGCTATAATGGTATTGAAACATTTTTCACTTTATATGGAGAGAGACACTTAGGTGTAGAAGTTAGTGAAGCGTCTTTTGCATTAGCTTTTATATCTCTTAGTTTTTTGATATGTGCGCTGCCAGCTGGGATCATAGGAAGCAGAATTGGTAAGAAAAAGACAATCAGAATAGGCATTGTGGGAATGATACTTTGTTTTTTAGCACTAACTTTTTGCAAAACAATGCTACCAGTCTATATTCTATTTATAATACTCGGGGCATGCTGGGCTATGATTAACATTAACTCCTATCCTATGCTTGCAGAAATGGCACCGGATGGTTACCTAGGAACGTACACTGGATTATATTACTTGTTCTCATCGCTAGCTAATATTGTCTCACCACCACTTTTGGGATCTGTTCTGGATGGGATAGGCTATAAATATATGTTTGGGTATGGGTTTATGTTTTTTATAATTGCACTCATTATGTTAAGTAATATAAAGTCCAGCGAAAAGCTTGGCAACGTAATAAATACATAGCTAGAAGAAGCAAAACACCAAGGGCCTGCAGCGGTCCTTGGTGTTTTGCTTCTTCTAGCTATTATATAGAGAAAAACTATGGAGAAGTTAGGTTTACACAAGATATTAGAAAATCTCAAAAAAAGTTTAAAAAAGGTGTTGACATATCGGCTAAACTCGTGTAATATTATACAAGTCGCCACTAGTTAGCGGCACAAACGAAAAGGCCTTAGGGTCTTGAACATCAATAACTTAATGAACTTTGAAAATAGAATAGTAACCATAAAACCAGTCGATTCAAAAGAATTTCTTTATTGAAGTTCGAATCAAGTACATGTACTTTAAGTACAACGTACAAGTAATTAAGTCAAATACAACGTAACAGTTGTAGGACAAACTTTTATATGAGAGTTTGATCCTGGCTCAGGATGAACGCTGGCGGCGTGCTTAACACATGCAAGTCGAACGGACTAAGAGAGCTTGCTCTCTTAGTTAGTGGCGGACGGGTGAGTAACGC